>DAOWNY010000005.1 GCA_030642325.1 Deltaproteobacteria bacterium | reverse complement strand
GAGCCGGGAGTTCCAGATTTTCGCAAGGGAGATTTCGACGGCAACCGGCGGGTAGGCGGAGGAAGCATCAGCCATTCTTTTGCAGGTTGCTTGCAGCACAATTCATGCCCGATGAATTTTTCGATATCCGGAATATATGGTGAATCATCTTCGCAAGCGAAGCTTACCGAAGTGCCGTTAAGCCCGGCCCGCCCAGTGCGTCCGATTCGGTGGACGTAATCTTCCGGATCATGGGGCAAATTGTAGTTTATGACGTGGCTCACCCCGTCAATATGAATTCCCCGTCCTGCTACATCAGTGGCTACCAGCACATTAATTTTACCCGCCTTGAATTCATCGAGGGTCTTAATTCTCTTTTTTTGGGGAACTTCACCCGAAAGCAATGCGCAGCTTATGCTGTAACGTTGCAACCGGTCCGACAGCTTTCGGGTCTCGTCGCGTCGGTTGCAAAATACGATAACCCGTTTTAATTTCTGACGATTAATAATATTGTAGAGCAAGGCATATTTCTCTTTGGCGGTAGTAATATACACAAGCTGATTTACGGTATCCGCCTCCACTTTTTCGGGTTTGATTTCCACAATCAGGGGATTTCGCGTCCACTGCGAACAGATGCGGGTAACTTCCGGGGTGAGGGTGGCACTGAAAAAGAGGGTCTGGCGGTTGGACTTGACCGGCATGCTGAGGATAATCCGGCGCATGTCAGGGATAAATCCCATGTCCAGCATACGGTCTGCTTCATCGATAACAAGAATCTCAACTTTTTCCAGATGCACATCATGGTGTCGCTGAAAATCCAGCAGTCGGCCTGGGGTTGCTACAACAATATCCACCGGTCGCCTGGCGAGCTGCTGTTTTTGTCTCTCGTAGTCCATACCCCCGAATACAGCAATAATGGTTAAGGGGGTATACTTCGAAAGCGTCCGGCCTTCTTCGGCAATTTGCATCACCAGTTCACGTGTAGGGGCAACGATTAGCACTCTGGGTGTGCCGACTTTCCTTTTTTCGGGAATTCGTTTGCGAAGCAGCTTGGTAAAAATGGCGATAAGAAAGGCTGCGGTCTTTCCGGTACCGGTTTGCGCACGACCTGAGGCATCATCTCCCGATAAAGCGTGGGGCATTAATTTGGCCTGAATGGGGGTGCAGTAACGAAATCCAAGATCAAAGACGGCATGCATAATTTTTTCCGGAATATCGAGGTCGTGGAATCGCGTTTTACCCTCCGCCGGTGGAACCTGAAATTGTGATATGCTCCACCGGTTCTGTTTATTCACCACGGGAGCGGTCGATGAAGCGACCTGTTTCGTTCGGCTGTTTGTGATTGTCGAGTCCTTATGCCGATTTGGGGGGGATATTCTATTCCTTGGGGGGCGAGGCCGTGATATTTTTTGCTCAGAAAGAGGTTTTTTTACCTGATCAGTTTGAATCTGATTTCGCAATAAACCGCTTTCCGGCAAGATATAATTTTTTTTTCCGGAATCTGCGATCTTTGCTATTTTTTTGCGAATATTTTTAATGATTTGAATTAACAAGTATTACCTGTTTTTAGAATTTCTCGGAAGTATTATGAATATTAGCATAAAATATGTGTCAATCATTTTTTAAAGAAAAGTTAAAAAAGGGGGGGTTCACGCCTCCTGGAAAAATAACGTGAATATTTTCAAGTAATCATTATGTTTACCAGAAGTAACAAAATTTATCAAGTAAAATCAACCGGGAAACCGGAAAAGAACTCATTTATAACCGTCATTGTTAACAATGAACGGCTATAAATATTGCTTGACAATTTTTAAAATATCTGTTTAATTTAAAAGGTTTAATGGTCATGCGCTGCCAATTTCATTTTGTATATCATCCAAATAGAAGCGATTATTGACGAGGGAGAAAAAATATGATTAAAACAAAAGTTACCGAATTATTAGAAATTAAATATCCCATTCTCCAGGGAGGGATGCAGTGGGTTGGACGTGCCGAACTTGCTTCTGCTGTCTCGAATGCCGGTGCTTTGGGAATTTTGACCGCGTTAACTCAACCAACCCCGGCTGATCTGGGCAAGGAAATTGAAAAAACAAAAAAGATGACCGATAAACCTTTTGGGGTTAATTTAACTATTATGCCAACGCTCAAACCCATTCTTTACGATGAATATGTCAAGGTTATCGTTGAATCGGGAGTCAGAGTTGTTGAGACGGCCGGTCGAAGTCCGGAAAAATTTATGCCGGAGTTCAAAAAAGCCGGGATTAAAGTTATTCATAAATGCACATCAGTTCGGCACGGTCTCAAGGCAGAAAAGATCGGTTGCGATGCCATAAGTATTGATGGTTTTGAGTGTGCCGGCCATCCCGGGGAAGATGATATCCCTAATTTGATTTTGATTCCCAGTGCAGTGGATTCCATCGGCATTCCAATTATCGGTTCCGGAGGTTTTTGTGACGGCCGGGGCCTGGTGGCGGCAATGGCGCTTGGTGCTGAAGGAATTAATATGGGCACGCGCTTCATGATCACCAGGGAAGCACCTGTTCATGACAACGTAAAGCAGGCATTGATTGCGGCTAATGAACTCCGGACCACCTTGATTCTTCGGACGCTGAAAAACAGCAACAGGGTTTATAATAACAGTGTTGCAAAAAAGGTTATTGAAATCGAAAGTAAAGGTGGCGCGACCATAGACGACCTTGCTCCTTTTATCAGCGGTCAAAAAAATCGTAAGGTGATGGAAGAGGGCGATATCGAATACGGAACTTGGTCGGCAGGAATGGTTGCCGGTCTAATTCATGATATTCCCACTGCCAATGAGTTGATTCAAAAGATTATGGCAGATGCGGAGAAGATCATTAAATCCCGCTTAAACTCAATCGTGGGATAGTTTAAAGAAAAATCCTCAATAAGGGATTGTTTTTGCGAGAAGTGATGAGGAACGAACGAGGAAGTTTCCCCTGTTTGCGTACAGACTGCCTTGCTCGTACCTCCCTCGCAATTACAATTACAAAGCTATCTCGTTCAATTACCATGCAAGCAAGGTGGTGCCCTCTCACAATTTTACGCATGTGATTAAAAAAACGGGGTAATATTTTTTTTCACCGTCACCATTGATCTTAATCACGATATGGACGGTTCGCACATTGATATTCTGCAATTCGTTTTGAGTAAGAGCAGTTATCAAGCCAGGCCTTTCAAAGCCATTATGTTCAACTCCGACGGCATTATCCCCGTGAAAACCACCATTCTCTTTGTCTAAATCAGCGATTGCCAAATATCCACCCGGGTTAATAGAGTCGGAAAATAATTTTAGAATTTGCTCCGTATCTTTTATGTGGTGTAAGGTCATACTGCAAAAAATCAGGTCAAACTTTTGCGGAGGAAATTTTTTGGCGGGATCGGGCAGCAGCATGGTTGATACATTGGGAATCGATCTGTCTTCAATTTTTTTATTAAGCACGGCGAGCATCTGTGGGGATGTATCAACAGCAGTCATAGATTTCAGTTTTGGTGCAAGGGCAAGCCCCACCAGACCTGTTCCGCAACCATATTCCATGGCAGTCATCTCACGCGTCAAGGGAAGTTCGGCAATGGCAGATGCAATATCATCGGCCAGTTTCACCCTCTGGGCATTTTTATCCCAATCAGCTGCTGCTTGATCAAATTTTTTAACTGAACCATTGTTTTTTCTTGTCATTTAATCGAATCTCCCGGTTGGACATTTTCATTTTGTTCATGGTTTTGCGTCACAAAATACCAACCAGCGGAATTCATTGATATAGAGATTTATCTTCACATGGTTTCATGTGTCCGGTATTATCGGCAATCATTTTTTCAAATATTAACTCCGTATTTAAGGAGAGGCTGCTGATCTCTTTTTTCAGGCATCGTGCAGCAATGCGACAATATTCAGGATCGATGTCGATTCCTATACTGTTCCTAAGATATTTCAGGGCGGCTATCATTGTTGTCCCGGTGCCGCTAAATGGGTCCAGCACTGTATCACCGTGAAAGGAAAACATTCTAACCAAACGGGATGCGAGTTCAACAGGGAAAGGGGCGGGGTGATTTTTGGTAGATGCACCGGTGATGTTCCAGATTTGTCTAAACCAGCCGGCAAAATCTTTTTTGTCAATTTTGCTCAACTTTCTTTGCTCCTCAGTGGGTTTTCGATATCCTCCCGGCTTTCTCTGCATTAAGATAAATTCCATATCATTTTTTATAATTGCGTTGGGTTCATATGGTTTCCCTAGAAATTTGGAGCCATTGTCTACCTCAAAACTGGCATTTGCAATTTTGTGCCAAATGATCGGATTAAGGTTGTCAAATCCAATTTTTCTGCATAAAACACAGATATCCGCATGCAATGGAAAAACTAGATGACGGCCAAATTTTCTTCTTGAAACACATACGTCACCAACAACACATACCAGCCTTCCGCCTGGAACTAGAATCCTGAATACTTCACGCCATACTTTTTTTATCTCATCTAAAAATGATTCATAATCATGGATATGCCCTAATTGATCAGGATTTTCATTATAGTGCTTCAGGTTCCAGTATGGCGGAGAAGTGACAACAAGATGTATGGATTCATCATCCAAAAAGGTCAGGTCTCTTGCATCACCATTAATTAGTCTTTGATATGTTTGAAATTTCGTGCTGTTCATATAAAGGCTCCAATGTGTGACATGAGAGATCTGAAGAAAACTGAAAACGAGAGATCCTTTGCTTGTTCTTTATAGATACCTTTAGGCCCTGATTGGCTGTCAGATGTAATAAACGATGCTGCGGAGTAATGACGTTCGAGAACAAGTTTACGACAAAAGAGTTCGTATCTTTTCATATACGATGCCCCTACAAATTCCGGAAAAACTTTGAAATGTGGTTCCTTAACCCTTACCGGATGATTTGAAGCATCACAATCCTCAAGCATAAAAAAATATCCGAGAAAAGGCTGTCCTCCTCCTTTGAAGGCCCCTTCTCTAAAAGCCGTCCAAAGATCAAGAGCGCTACCCATTGCTTCTTCCGTTCTATTGTTGAAATTGTTCCCAAAGGATGGACCTACTTGAGATTTTGATTCAATTGCTGCAATTAAACGGCCGTCTTTGATTACCGTTAGATCCCATTCCTTGGTCGGCCGGAAGAAACCAGGCAACTCAAGCAGTCTTTTTCTGAATACATACTTTTCATCCATCCCTGCACCAACAATTATTTTTGTGAAAAGATGAATAAAGCCATCCATTTGAGCACCACCGGTGGCAGCGCTTCTCAGCCCGGCATCGGTAATCCCCCTCGTTTTCTGCTTTTCCCTTTGAGCCTTACGTGTTTGCCAGTAATGGGAAACCGCATGGGATATATGATGTTCTATGTTAGATATATTCGGCATTAGCCTGGTCATCAATATGTGAGAAATTTTTTCATTTATTTTTGTGAGCCGTCTGCTTTCAGGATTACCTGTTTTTCAACACCGCTTGAGCCGCCGCCAGCCTGGCAATGGGAACATGGAAAGGAGAACAGCTTACATAATTTAGTCCCAGCCGGTAGCAAAACTCGATGGAACTGGGGTCACCCCCGTGTTCGCCGCATATACCGATTTTTAGTTCCGGCCTTGTTTTTCTTCCATTCTCCACCCCAATCTGCATCAATTTTCCGATCCCTGCTTGATCAAGCTGCTGGAAGGGGTCGTTGTCCAGAATTCCCTGAGCAAAGTAATAACGAAGGAATTTTCCCGCATCATCCCGGCTCAGTCCAAAACCGGTTTGAGTAAGGTCATTGGTTCCAAAGGAGAAAAATTGTGCCTCGGTTGCAATCTCATCGGCGGTAACCGCCGCCCTTGGAAGTTCAATCATGGTTCCCACCAAATATTTCAGATCCATGTGGTTGGATGACATCACCTCACGGGCCACTTCATCCACCAGTTTTTTCTGGGCCGCAAGTTCCTTGACGTGCCCCACCAAGGGAATCATTACTTCCGGCATAACCTTGATACCTTCCCTGGTAACCTCGCAGGCCGCTTCGAAGATTGCCCGGGCCTGCATCCGGGTGATTTCGGGATATACGATTCCCAGTCGACATCCCCGGTGTCCCAGCATGGGGTTAACCTCCTGGAGACTTTCAATTTTTGCCTCTATGGTATCCATTGAAATTCCCATTCGGCCGGCCAGATTTTTGATATCTTTTTCCGAATGGGGTAAGAATTCGTGGAGGGGGGGGTCAAGGGTTCGGATGGTAATGGGAAAACCGTCCATTACACGAAAAATCTCCATAAAATCTTCCTTTTGCATGGGTAAAATTTTAGCTAAAGCTTTATTTCGGCCCTCCTCGGTCTCCGCTAAAATCATTTCCCGCACCGCATCAATACGGTCTCCCTCAAAGAACATGTGTTCAGTGCGGCAGAGTCCGATTCCCTCGGCCCCGAAAGCGATTGCGGTTGTAACTTGACCCGGCTGATCCGCATTAGTCCTGACTCCCAGCGTTCTCACCTCATCCGCCCACGACATTATTTCGGCATATTGCTGATAAATCGGGCTCTCTTCCGGTTTCAAGCTTTTGTTGATTATTACCTGAAGAATTTCCGGAGGCAAGGTTTTTATTTTACCCTGGATTACTTCGCCGGTGGTTCCGTCGATGGAGATGTAATCCCCCTCATTAATAACCGTGCCATTTGCATCCATCCGTCTTTTTTTATAATCGATTTTCAGTGTTCCGCAACCGGCCACACAAACTTTCCCCATTTGACGGGCCACCAGTGCGGCATGGGAGGTCATCCCCCCCCGGGCGGTAAGAATTCCCTGGGAGGAATTCATTCCCCGGATATCCTCGGGAGAGGTCTCGATCCTAACCAGGATTACCTCTTGTCCTTGATCAGCCCACTCCTCAGCATCCAGAGCATTAAAGACCACCTTGCCATAAGCCGCTCCAGGACCCGCATTGAGCCCCTTAGCCAGCAGCCTTCCCTCTTCAATGGCTTTCTGCTTTTCCCTGGAATCAAAAATGGGCCTGAGTAGTTGATCCAACTGTTCGGGCTTTACATGCAACAAAGCTTCTTCCTTGCTGATCAGACCCTCTCGCACCATGTCCACCGCAATTTGAAAAGCGGCAAAGGCTGTCCTTTTCCCGCTCCTCGTCTGCAGCATCCATAACTGGTCCTTCTGAATGGTAAATTCCACATCCTGCATATCCCGGTAGTGTTTTTCCAGTTTTTCTCTGATATCCAGCAACTGGCGGTAGATCTCCGGCATCTCTTCTTCCAGGGAGGGCAGGGGGCTGTCCCCTTTCTGCTGAGCATTGATGGGTTGCGGGGTTCTGGTTCCCGCTACTACATCTTCCCCCTGGGCATTCATCAAATATTCACCGTAAAAAATATTGTTCCCTATGGCCGGATCACGGGTAAAGGCAACCCCTGTACCGCATCCATTTCCCATGTTGCCAAAGACCATCGCCTGGATATTCACCGCGGTTCCCCAGTCAGCGGAGATGTTGTTCAGTTGTCGGTAGGCAATCGCCCGGTCATTATTCCAGGATCCGAATACTGCCCCAATTGCTCCCCAGAGCTGTTCCACCGGATTTTCAGGAAAGTCTGTATTCAACTGATTTTTTATTTCCTGTTTGAATGCTGTCACTAAATTCAGGAGGTCATCGGCACTGAATTCCGTATCCAGGGTTATTCCTTTTTGCTCCTTTTTTTTCTCGATGATCGCCTCAAAGGGATCGATTTCATCTTTTTCCATTGGTTTTAAGCCCAGCACCACATCGCCGTACATCTGAATGAAGCGTCGATAGCTGTCGAAGGCGAATCGTTTATCGCCGGACTGCTCAATAATTCCATTGACAGTTTGATCGTTTAAGCCCAGGTTGAGCACGGTATCCATCATCCCCGGCATGGAAACTCTGGCACCAGACCGGACGGAAACAAGCAGGGGATTCTTCGAGTCTCCGAACTTCGCTCCCATCACCTCTTCCACTTTTGCCAGGTTTATTTTCACCTCTTCCCGTAACCCTTCGGGAAATTTTTGGTTATTGTCATAGTAAGCGGTACATACCTCTGTGGTAATTGTAAAGCCTGCCGGTACGGGTATTTTCAGGCTGGTCATCTCTGCCAGGTTTGCCCCCTTCCCTCCCAGGAGATTCTTCATTTCTGCTTTTCCTTCCGCCCGACCGTCACCAAAGAAATATACGTACTTTTTCGACATAGTGGTTCCCTCCTAAATGTATCTATTTTATTTGTATTCGTTCACAGTTTATGGTTTGCAAGTTAACTATTGCCTGAATTGAGCACTTAGCCTTTAGCGGTTAGCTATCAGCCAAAATGATCACAGGATGCTTTGCCATTACAAACTTGTACCCATTTGGTGTTGTTTCAAGCTTACGTAATACATCGGTTTTATAAAAGCTAAACGCTGACAGCTGATCGCTCAAATTAATCTGGAATTAAATCAGCAAATGTAACGAGATCAAGCGGATGTTGAATGGTTTCAGGCAAAAGCTAACACCTGATAGCTAATACCTGACCGCACAGGTCGAAAAAACCGATAACGGTAAACCGAGAACCGTGAATGGTTACTTTTATTTTAACTAATACCTATTTTTGTAAAATCAGCTATTTTTGTAAATAACTTAACGATTTCTCCCAAAAGAGCCAGACGGTTTTCTCTAATTTTATCATCTTTGGCCATGACCATGACACCTTCAAAAAAATTATCTATGGGATCCTTCAACTTTGCAATCTCCATCAGGGCATCCCGGTACAGTCTTTCTCTGGACAACTTATTTACCAAATTGTTAATATTCCGGTAATTATCAAAAAGTATTGCTTCTGCAGAATTTTCAAACAGGGCGGCATCTACCACGATGGGGGCTGATTTTTCAACAATTCTACTTGCCCGCTTGAAGGCGGTAACCAGAGATTCAAAGTGGGGATGCGACTTAAATTCATCCAATGCCTTGATCTTCTCATTTAGCTCGGTAAGTTGATCAAAGCCGACTGAGCTAACCGCTTCCACTGTCTCTGAAGATGAACCCCTGCTGATTGCCAGGTTTTTATAGCGGAGCCGGAAAAATTCCAGGACATCCTGCTTAACCTCGGAGGAACCGCGGGTAAGCTTATCTTCCAAAAGGGGAAGGACGATATCCAGTAAGGCATGGAGCGACAGTGGATAGTTCTTTTCCAGGATAATATTGATGATTCCCAGGGCTTGCCTGCGTAAAGCATAAGGATCTGCGGTTCCGGTGGGCAGCAGATTAACCCCGAAACAACCGACAATGGTGTCTATTTTATCGGAGATACTAAGTATTGCCCCGATTGGAGAGGAAGGAAGGATATCTCCGGCAAAGGCGGGAAGATAATGTTCCCGGATCGCTTTCGAGACTTCTTCATCTTCGCCGGAAAGGAGGGCATATTCTTCTCCCATTTTTCCCTGCAGGCCGGGAAATTCTCCCACCATGCCCGTCACCAGATCGACTTTGCAAAGGAAGGCTGCTCTTTCGGCCTTTGCTTTTTTATCCGGATGAAGTTCCCCGGCCAGATAGTGTATAATCTTGCAGAGCCGCTCCGCTTTTGCGTAATAGCTACCAAGACGTTCCTGGAACAATACCCCTTTTAACTTATCGGTCAATTTATCAAACAGTACCTTTCGATCCTCTTCAAAGAAAAATTTTGCGTCGGAAAGTCGTGCCCTTAGAACCCTTTCATTCCCTTTCACTACTATTTCGGAATTTTTGGGAAGAGTATTATTTACCGCGACAAAATTGGGCAGGAGTTTTCCGTTGCCATCTATCACCGAAAAATATTTTTGATGCTCTCGCATACAGGCGATCAACACTTCAGGCGGTAAGTTCAGAAATTCTTTGTCAAAAGATCCGCAAATGACGGTGGGATATTCTGTTAAATTGGTAAGGAGGTCCAGGAGGCCCTCGTCCTCCATTATTTTTCCGGAAATCGTAGAGGTTATTTTTAAAGCTTCGTCTAAAATTATCTTCTTTCTTTCTGCCGGATCAACGATAACATAAGACTCCCTCATTTTTATTAAATAGTCGGTATAATTATTTACAATAAATGTTCGGGGAGATAAAAACCTGTGACCCCTGGAGATATTCCGGCTTTTGATTTCCCCCAGTTCCAAAGGGACTATCTCTCCGTCATAAATGGCTAGTATCCAATGGATCGGCCGTGCAAAGCGGATGTCCGAATCTCCCCATCTCATGGACTTTTTAAAAGGAACCGAACCGATTAATTTTAATAAAATGTGAGGAAGTATTTCCCGGGTCTCTTTGCCCGGCACCTCCTTTTTTACCCCTATGCAGTCTCCTCGTCCGGTTTGGAAAATTTCCAGCTGCTCCACCGTTACACCCTGTCCCTTGGCAAAACCGATGGCGGCCCTGGTGGGGTTTCCTTCCTTGTCAAAGGCAATGGATTTTTTTGGACCAGTGCTCTCGATTATAAGATCCCCCTGTTTTTTGTCCAGTCCTTGCACGGCCAGTACCAGCCGCCGTGGGGTTCCCAGGGTTATAATCTCCTGATGTCCGATTCTGCTGCTCCCAAGCTCTTTGTTTAAAGTTTCTTTCATCCCTTTCAGGGCAGGAGCAATAAACCCCGGGGGAAGTTCCTCGGTTCCGATCTCAAATAACAACTCTTCTGGCATATTATTTTTCCGTTTAACAGCTCGCGATGACTGTAACCCGATTTTTGCGAGAAGCCTCACCTGTTTTAGTAAAATTATAAGGCCTGCCCAAAGGGAACATTTTGTTTAGCTCGGGGAAAACCTTTTTTGTTAAAGGCGGTATTTAATAGCCTGCCCTCGGTTCTCCGGGCCCCTTACAAAAAAATATACAGGGGATGGTTGCACCTTTGGCTAAAATTTAGCAGTAACCAGTAATTAGCAAGGGGGGAAACATTTGTTCGCCGCATTAACAAAACAATGAACACCAATAATGATAAGATGGGTTGCAGGATGTTAAATTTTAATTTTTTGCCTGCTTCAATAGCGGGTACCCCATTTTTTCTCTCTGCCGGAGGTACTCCTCTGCTGCCAGCCGTGCCAGATTTCTCACCCGGCCAATAAAGCTTACCCGCTCGGTAACACTGATCGCCCTCCTGGCATCGAGCAGGTTAAAGGTATGGGAACATTTCAGGCAGTAGTCGTAAGCGGGCAGGACCAAACCTTTCCCAACCAGATTAATTGACTCCTCTTCGTATATCTTAAAGAGATCAAATAACATCTTGACATTGGCTTCTTCAAAATTGTGGATAGAAAATTCAACTTCGCTCTGGTGATGAATGTCGCCGTATTTTATCCCATCGGTCCAAACCAGGTCATAAACACTGTCTACTCCCTGCAGATACATGACGATCCTCTCGAGGCCATAGGTTATCTCTATGGAAACAGGCTTTAAGTCAATCCCCCCGGACTGTTGAAAATAGGTGAATTGGGTAATCTCCAGCCCGTCCAGCCACACCTCCCAGCCCAGGCCCCAGGCTCCAAGGCTTGGAGACTCCCAATCATCCTCCATAAACCGGATATCGTGGGATAAGGGATCAATATTCAGCATCCTAAGGCTGTCCAGATAAATTTCCTGGATATCCAGGGGGGATGGTTTGAGGATTACCTGAAATTGGTAATAATACTGCAGCCGATTGGGATTTTCTCCGTATCTTCCATCGGTAGGACGACGGGAAGGTTCCACGTAAGCAACCTTCCATGGTTCCGGCCCCAATACCCGCAAGAAGGTGGCAGGGTTGAAAGTGCCTGCCCCCACTTCAATATCGTAGGGCTGCTGGATTACACAACCTCGCTCTGCCCAATACCGCGAGAGATTCAAAATTGCATCTTGAAAATTCATTTTGTTTACTCCAACCTCTTAAATTACTGAAAAAAACTAACATTATTAACAAGGGTGTGTCAAGGAACTTTCTAAATAAAAATGGTCAAGTGTCTTGCCGTTTTGATTCAATTACCGTACCCGGCAAGAAAATACGATCGTTTTCATGGCTGAAAATTCCCGCTGATCTCTTTCTAATGGGCACCCAAACTCGTAGCTACTCAGGATGCAGAAGTCAGGAGCCGGCATCCGGAATAGAAAGGAGAAGCACATGCCTTAAACAACTTACTGACTTTTTAAACTGAGGCATCAACTGTGAAGTGTCACCATAACAAAGATCTTTTGGAAAATTATTACTAAAATGCTATGTGGATAAAACATATTGGTGCGCTTTTTGCCGGACAACCAAGTCTTGAAATTGCCTGGCGGGTTTCCTTCTCATTCCGGCTCCTTAGGTAGTTGTTCAAACCCTATCTTTTTATAATAGTTACCTGTATCAATTTCTTTAATGACTTTTTTGACGAATTTTGCTAACCTTCGGGTACTAAGGTTTCCCACACTAAAACATTTTAGATAATATACAAGCTTTAAAATATTGCAAATAGCAATTAAGGTATTTCAATTAAACATGGTAATGTTTTTTACCCAAAGAATATGCTTTACTTAAAAAACCGGGGTAAAATGAAAGCACACGGGATAATTCCTGCAAGATTCCATTCCACCAGGCTGAAGGGAAAGCCGCTCATTGATCTTGCCGGCAAGCCGATGATTCAGCGTGTCTATGAAAGGGCAAAATCAGCTTCGTCATTGTCTTCCCTGGTGGTGGCTACCGATGATACAAGAATTTTCAATACAGTCAGGGAATTCGGAGGAGAGGTAATTCTAACTTCTCCTAACCACCAATCAGGTACTGATCGCATTGCCGAAGCAGTGAGGACAAAAGGCTTCCAGGATTCCGATATTATCGTAAATATACAGGGGGATGAACCGACCATTGAACCAAATACTATTGATGCGGCCGTCTGTATATTTGAGAAAGATCCCTCTGTCAATATGGGAACCCTTGCCTTTATGGTGAAAAACGAGGAGGAGATAAGAAGTCCGGATATTGTAAAGGTGGTAATGGACAAAGATGGTTTTGCTCTCTTCTTTTCTCGATTCCCCATTCCCTATTTCCGCGGGAAGGATGGCAGCCCCCTGTATTATAAGCATATCGGGTTATACGCCTATCGGAAGGATTTTCTCTTAAAATTTTCCGAGCTGCCGAAAGGCAGGCTGGAGATGGCGGAATCCTTAGAACAGTTGCGGGCGCTGGAGAACGGTTACCGGATAAAAGTGGTGGTGGTGGAAGTTGACTCCGTTGCGGTGGATACCCCCGAAGACGTTGGAAAGGTAATGAAAATTCTCAGAGAAAGATAACGATGTATATATTGTATAATTTGATTTTAATTCCTTTTACTTTAATCGCTTTTCCCTACTTTCTTTTCAAGATATTCAAAACAGGCAAGTATTATCACAGTTTTTTGCAGAAGATGGGTTTTTTACCATATGATTTTGCCCGGGTTTCCGGTATGCCCAGAATATGGATAAATGCCGTTTCAGTGGGCGAGGTCCTCTCTGCCGGCCCGGTTGTCGCTGCCATTAGGGATGCTTATCCATCTGCCGGAATTATTTTTTCCACTGTTACGGAAACCGGACAAAAAATAGCTCGCCAGATGATAAAAGATGTGGATTACTTTTGTTATTTTCCCCTGGATTTTCCCTGGATAGTGAAAAAATTTCTTAAATTAATAAATCCGGATTTATTTATCACCGTTGAGACGGAAATCTGGCCGAATATTCTCCGGATGGCTAAAAAGAGGGGGGTAAAAACCATGCTGCTTAATGGGCGGATATCGGTTAGATCAATCGGAAGATATCAAAAAAGCAGATTTTTCTGGAAACGGGTACTGCAATACTTTGATGTAATGAGTATGATATCATCGGTGGATCAAGAACGTATCGTTGCGATGGGAGCAGCCCCCAAGCGGGTTGTAGTAAACGGGAGCTCAAAGTACGATAAGCTTGCGGATCAAATTGAACCGGCCTACGAAGTAGAGATGAGAAAAATTCTCAACATCCCGGAGGGCACCAGGGTTTTTATTGCCGGGAGTATCCATCAGGAAGAAGAGAAGTTGGTTTTTGAGGCTTATCGGCAGCTTCAAAAGCGTTTCCATGATATACTGTTGATTATTGCCCCCCGTTATCCGGATCGAGGCCCTAAAATCGAAAAATTTTGTAAAGAACACAGCGGGTTTGATTGTATCAGAAAAACTGCAATAGATAATGGAGAAAGAAGGGGGGATAAACCGGTTGTCATCCTCGACACCTTAGGAGAACTATTTAAGGTTTATAGTTTAGGTAATATCATTCTTTGCGGCGGCAGTTTCGTGTCCAACCGGGGAGGGCATAATATTTTAGAACCAGCGGCGTGGGGGAAGGTAGTATTCTATGGCCCGATCATGGACGATTTCCTCGATGCCAAGAATCTCCTGGAAGGAGTAGGAGCGGGTGAATCGGTAAGGAATGCAGGGGAATTGGTTAAAAAAGGGGTAGATTTACTGGAAAATCTCGATAAAATACGGATTCTGGGGGAATCTGCCAGAAAAGTTGTGCTGGCCAATTCAGGGGCGGCAAAAAGAAATGTTGAACTGGTAAAAAAATTACTTACCCAAACTTAAGTGTTCAGGTTTAAAGTTCCAAGATTAGTAAGCGAGATGAATGCGTAACTCGCCCGGTTTATGCGATACGCCGAATAAGACTTGCACGAAAGTACGGAACGGGCACCCTATGCTCGTCTCGAATAAAGAGCACAAAGCAGCCAACCGTAGACTCTGAGCGTGGTAGTTTGAGTAGTTACACTCGATTCAACCTTTAGGGGTAATTAACAATGATTATTGAACAGGCAAAGGAAGTTCTCAGAATTGAAGCAGAAGGGATTCTCAGCCTAATTGATAAAATAGACGAGAGATTTGAAAGGGCAGTCCGGATGATATACGCGATTCCCGGACGGGTGATTGTAACCGGGATGGGTAAATCGGGGCTGGTGGGGAAAAAAATCGTTGCCACTTTCAACAGCACGGGGACCCCGGCACTGTTTCTCCATCCGGCTGAAGGGTTACACGGGGATTTGGGGATGGTCACCACCAACGATATCTTGCTGGCCATATCCAATAGCGGAGAAACTAAAGAAGTAAATCTCCTCATACCTATCATCAGAAAAATCGGGGTTAAGCTAATTGCACTTACCGGAGGCACCAATTCTTCGCTTGCTTGCGATAGTGACGTAATGCTGGATGTTGGGGTTCAGAGGGAGGCGTGCCCTTTGGGGTTGGCCCCCACTACCAGTACCACCGCAACCATGGCCATGGGTGATGCTTTGGCAGTAGCTTTACTCAACAAACGGGGATTTAAGGAAAAGGATTTCCATCTATTTCATCCCGGGGGTGCGCTGGGGGAAAGACTGATGGTAGTGGTGAAGGATGTCATGCTAACCGAAAGTGATATTCCCATGGTTTTGGAAGATGAGTTAGTGGGAAAGACAATTTCGGCGATAAATGAGAGGAACCTGGGATTTATTCTGGTAGTAAATAAAGAGAATGTTTTAAAGGGTATTATAACCGATGGGGATATCCGTCGGCACATTCAAGTTACGGATAATCTGCTTCAGAGGCGGGCAAATGAAATCATGACATCCGATCCGAAAATAATCGAAGAGGATAAACTTGCCCATCAGGCTTTGGAGCTGATGGAAAAGAATGGAATTACTGCCCTGGTGATCATCGATAAAAAAAATGTTGTTAAGGGCATTGTTCATCTCCATGATTTGCTGGGCAGAGGAAAATTTAAGTTTGTAATCTGATGGACAGAGAAAGGTATTTGAAAAAAAATATGTATCAGCTCAATAATCAGGAGTAACCGAAATAAGGTAAGCGCTTGTCATTCCGCAAAAATGCACGTCATTCCCGGATGCGCGGAAATCAGGAAGGGTTGTTGAAGTAAGGGGGATACCCATGCTTATTTTGATGTTACAAAAATATTATCAGGGGAAAAGGTAAGCACCCTCAAACCCTAAAAAAATGGAAGAAATCCATAGTGTCATGTCACGTGTCAAATGACGTAAGATTGCGCAGTATTTTTCCCTTTCTGCAAGGCACGACTGAAGGCGCATAGTCTTTCTATGCAGTTGAAGTCGCAGTGCCGCAGAAAGGGAAAAATACAAGCAAGGTGCGTCAGTTGATGCGTGACAGGGCAATAGTCCTTTGAAATGATTTAAGCCGGAGCGCTCGATTCCGCCTCCTTTTTCACACTTTCTGTTTTAACAGCCGGTGACGGCTTAGAGGTTTTTGGTTCAGTATCTTTTTTTTCAGATGCTACCCCCTTTTTTCGACTTTCCGAGGGATAATCATTCACGTAAAAACCTTCCCCTTTCAGGATAAATCCGGTAGGAGATATTATTCTCTTTACTTCTCCGGAACAGTGTCGGCAATTTGTGGCCGGTTTATCACCGTTTCTCTGGAATACCTCAAAGATTTCTCCACATTTTTGACATTGGTATTCGTATATCGGCATTAAAAACTCCTTTAGCTCAATCTACACTAATGCTTTTCCAGCAAGTGTTTTAGAATTTGAACATTATAATGATTCATTAATAAAATCAATGGTTGATCCGTGACCCGGCACTAGTGCCAGGTTTTTGGTTTTTCTTCTTCCAGTGCCTGTTGGAGCTGGAGTTGCTGCATCTGCTCTTCGATCTTTTTTATATATTTTTTGATCTCTTCTTCTTGATACTGAGCCAAAGCCAAAATTTCGCTTAAGTCAATATTGATATTTAATATTTTGGTTAAGATGGAAAGGACGGCATGGGAAGCCTTTGGATATTCAATGTGGGTAAGATAGTTGGGCATTTCACCCAATAAACAGATCCCCTCAATCCCCTTGCTTTTGGCAATTCCCAGAAGAAAGCCGTTTAAACCACTTATGCTGCCGTCATTCATCAACTTAACATTGTATTTTTCTAATTCTTTGGCAAGCTCAATGTTGGTAGCAACGCCGTGGACTTTCGATTCATGGTTGGTCTTGATGGGAATAGCGTAGGCAGCGGTGGTATATATTTTGTTTACCTTAAATTTTTTTGCCAATTCCACCACTTTATGGGCTATTTCGTATTCCATCCCATTGGACTGTATCTCTCCGATAAGTATTATTATATCATCACCCGAGCCCTTATTTTTCCAATAATAAAAGTTATTTTTGGGCATGACTGATAATTTCGGAATTTCGATAGTTCCATCATTATTCACGGAGATTCCGGGAAATTGAAAGATCTCATTTAATTCTATTTCCCCGAACAGTGTAGCGTCCAATTTATCTCTCAAATATTTTGCGGCCCCCGCAGCCACATTACCCATGCCGGGCCATGCAGCCACCAGACAAGGATTTTTCAGTTCAGGCTCATAGTGAATTTTAATCGTTGCTGCCTCTTTTTTTTGATCAATCTTGTTTGTCACTAATGATTCCCTCTATTTGTTCTTGAGTTATGAAGCATAATAAGCTACGCGAGGTAACCCTCGTAAAACCCTCTTTTTTTTATCAGGGATAATTTTCATTTAATTAAACTGAACAATAAAGGAGTTAATTTTCGTGATTGTTATTACAGCCTTCGATAATGATCATTTCCAAAGAATATTTTTTTTGAAAATAATTAATCTATTATTATTATTACATAATTGTCAGTTGGTATTATGGTTAATATTCTCAGTATCCGTTCACAGACAATTTACGGTTTTGCAGTTAACTTTTTTCCTAAGTTGAGCAATTAGCTGTCAGCACACAAACGTTTAGCTTTGAAAAACCAAGGTATTACATAAGCTTGAAATAACACCCAATGGTGAAAATTTGTAATAGCAAAACACCCTGTGGTCATTTTGGCTAATAGCTAACTGCCAAAGGCTAACCGCTCAATTACAAGTATTGGTAAAACCAGGATTCAAGATGTAAGTATGAGTTTTTTTGAAGATTTATACGCCTTGAACAATTTAAAAGAATTACGGGCCCTAATTTCGGAATTGGAACCGATATCAAACATGCTTACATCGTTATGAAATTCATTTCATTGAAAAAAACCGCGAACGGTTACTATTATCATGTATCATACTCCCGGAAGGGATGACTATCCAATAACTAAATTAAGGCAGAAAGCATGTTTATCTTTTTTTCCCCCTCCCCAGTCTTTTAACCTTCCTCTTTTTTTTAGATTTCTGTCTTCTGCTCATCTTCCCCATCTTCTATCCTTTCATTATATATTTTATTGATTTTTTTTCATTTTACACATCTGTGCTTATATCTTATATAAAATTTTAATATTACTCAGATAACAAATCGTTGTCAACTTTTTTCTTGATTAATTTTCAAAAGTGAACAATAAAATGAGAGGTGGAAAAATTTAGATTATTACATTATAGAATTTTAAAGCATTTGAGACAATGTCTTTAACTTAAGGCGGAACATGCTAACATGATAAACCCTTAAGTTAATGACATGGGCATTTGAGTAATAAAATACATTATTCACCGTCTTGTCGGTATCTATACGGATGTTTCGTCTAATCACTTGCTTTAACCATCGGCCCCAAACCATATAAAGAGAACAGGACCATTATCTTATTTTCCCTGTCATCCCCTTTGTATCCCGGACGCTCCGTATAGGTAAACAAGGTACTCCAGCATTGGGAGCGATAATCGATACTAAAACGTGTTTCCAAGGATCTATTGTCAGTCATGGAATATCTGTTGTAATAAATAAAGTCAATAAAATCGGTGACTTTAAGTTGTAATTTGCTGTTTAATGATTCTATTTTTACCAGTTCATCATCTGATTCGCGTTGATACCGGTAATCAAACCACAACTTATCTCCCCGCCGATCCTTTAAGTTTAAAGTAACATTCCTTTCATTAAACCGATCATCATAAACGTCGTACCGGGCATCACAATTTAAATAAATATTGTTACTCAACCTGACCTTCAAATCCCCTTCAATGTCGGAAAAGTACCTACGTTCTCCGGAAGAAGAAAATTTAGAACTTTTATCATTGTAGCTTTGTTTGAGGTCAAAATCGACCAATTCTTTACAATAACTGCTACCTCCTTTTTTGATCATCTTTCCAATTAAGGTGTTATTTAATGAATAAGTAATGGTGCGTTGTTGAGGAATCTCAGAACTTAGATCATTGGCCGGCAAATCATCCTGGTCAATATGGGGAACATAGGTGTATTCAATGCACGGTTCGATCAGATGCTTCAACTTTTTTAATTTTTTTCCATCAAGATCAAATATTTTTGAAAGGGTGGTGCTTACCGCCAGATTAAGATCATAGATCTCCCTGTGCTCTTCTTTTCGGTGTTCATCCTCCCCATCGAACCAGAAGGCTGTCTCTCTCATCCCCATTTTGGGAACAACCCGGAGAAAACCACCGAATTTCATGGGAAAAGTAACCTGAGGATAAAAATCTAACCTATGGCCGGTCATCCCCTTTTTTCGCCATAAATTTTCATAAGAAGAGTCGAGGTTTAAAAAAATCGACTGGCTGCCTATGGGCTGCTTCAAGGCTGTAAGGGTAACCCTGGGAAGATACTGAAGGGTTGCGTCATTACTCTTTTTATCCATATCATCAAAATAATGGCAATCAGACACCAGACTGAATGTCTCCCAATTTTTGGTTATACTCCATCTAGACTCCAGATGCCTTTCCGATCTTAAATCAATTTCCGTTTCAAAGTCACGGTAATAATCATTATCACTAATCAGGTTAATATCCGCCTTGGTGAAAAAGTCGGAAGAGAAGTATTGATCATGTTTGAATTGGGCCAACCATCGGTCTCGATTGGACCGGTAGTAAGCGCCATAGTCGGTTTCGTCTTCTACCACCCGGTCATTAAGATATTCCATATTAAGTTGCCCCCAGCTGTCTTTATTCACTGCATAGCGAAACTCAATCCCTTCTTGAAACCCTCTTTTGCTCATTAAATGCTGGGAAAAGGTGGCATCCATACTGGGGGATATTGCCCAAAAAAAAGGAAGATTGATATCCAGTCCGTCCTTACCCGAATAACCTATGCTGGGCATCAGAAGGCCTGTTTGTCTATCAGTTTTAACCGGGTAGATTAAATAGGGAGAATAAAGAACCGGGAAGTCCTTGATTCGGAAGGTTACATCCCGTGCCCTGGCATAACCTCCCATGACAAGATCAATCTTTTTTGCAGTAATGCCCCAGTCCGGCGAATCAGTATCGCATGTGGTAAGAGATCCATCGGTAATATGATAGCTTTCTTCCCCCAATTTTTCTATCTCTTTGCCCTTAATATAAAAATTTTCCTCTTCGAAAAATATACTTCCCTCGTTAATCATCCCCAGTTGGTTATCGAGGTTTATTTCTATATCTTTGCCGGTTAATCGGTCCCTGCCCCGAACCATAACAACATTTCCCGTGGCCACCGCATCCCCAGTCTCCTGGTTAAATTTGATCGTATCCGCATTCAGTATCATATCTCCCTTGGTGATCTTTACATTGCCCCTGGCAGTTGACAAATGGAGCTTCTCGTCGTAGGTTAATTTATCTGCCTCAAGATGGATAGGGATTTCTTCCGTATAAGCGTAAGCTTCCTCCTCATGTTCCCCCAATTGTTGATCTTTCGGGGGTAATGTCGGCTCAAGCGGGGGAGGTTTGGGAAGGGTGGGTGGTACCCCGGCTGGTGTATATGCCAAAGCTACCGGTTTTCCTTCAATTGCTTTATTGATATTGGCGGCGAGTTTGTTTATTTCGGGGATCACTTCATCCAGTATTGAACTGGATCTGGTAGCTATAATT
>DAOWNY010000134.1 GCA_030642325.1 Deltaproteobacteria bacterium | reverse complement strand
GGGCTATCCCTGCTTATTTTGATGTTACAAATCAAATATGTAATTTATTGCGCCACCTTAAAACCCAGGGTTTTTTCGAGCTTAATAAACCCCTTTGGCAATTTTTTGCCTTCCTCTTTGGCCAAAGATAAAATCTCCCAGGTAAGATTCCTGACCTCCCAGAGATCATTTCCGGAAAACAGGGAATAGTAGAGACTTAAAGCCCGGGTAACTGATCTTAATGGGGATGAATCAGAGAGAGCCTTTGCCTTCATGCTTCTTAGCCCCTTTTCAATAAACTCCTTAAGTTGCCCCCGGACGGCTTCAGTACCCAAATCAACCCCCCACCTCTTAGATTCCTTTTTTATATCCTTCCAGACATTTTTTTCCCCCTTAACCAACCTTTCAACCTCTCCCAAGGCCTTTTCTTGCAATACTGATTTTATGATTGTTAAAAATGCTTCGCTGATCGGCACCTTCAGTTGATTAAGATTATACAGAAAACCTTTATTGCCTTCGTAAAATAAGAGATAATTGTTTTTTAAAATCAGCAGTTTTTTCTCTACCAGCTTTTGCACCACTTCCCGCCGACCATCCAACAACAGGTCTTTTATCGCATAGTGGTGGGGTAGGGCTAAAATACTGCTTTTCACCCCAAAAAAATCTAAATTATTGAATTTTTTCAATAACTGTTTTTTAATTCCGTCATTGGTCACGATGCCTCCCACAATATCCATGTCACCCAGATGTAAAACGGACAGCAGGTTTTGCTCACTTTCCAAACTCCTTAAATGAGTTGCCCGCAAAGAAATAAATATTAAATTGAACCCGGAAGATTCATGGGTCGCATAATCATCAAGATCAATCAAGGCCGTATAAAAAGGTTTTGATCTCAATTGTTTGTTATTCAAAATATGATCAAAGGCATAATGGACGGAAAGACGTTTTAGGTCATAAAGACGGGAAGAAATTAGATTTTCGTAAATTTTTGCTCCGTCTCCGTATTGGGGGAGGTTGCTTTTAGCTCTCTTCAATATTTGTAAAAATGCCTCCTTTAAATCCATCCCCATCTCCTTTGCCAACTGTATGAGCCGGGCAGCGTAAAATATGTTCTGCCTGGCCTCAATTCCGGAGATATCGTCAAAGTACCAGGCGCAACTGGTGAAAATCAGCTGGCCGTAATATTGCATTTCCAGCATTTTGAATAACGTGGATTTCTCTTGTTCGGAAAGATCGTTTTTTCTGTGCCTGGCTAAAAATGCCTCTTTTGTCCCGCCCCCGGAGTCAAGGAGGATATGAATATAATCGTTTCTTGCCGAATAAAGGTCTTTTAGTAATCGTCTTGCTGATTTTTCAAAGGGGGGATCAATTTCTTTCCTTAGGAGTTCAAAGCCTTCTCTTAATGGTTTTCTCCATCCCTGCTGCCAGCCGGGATGAATTCCGCTCCGACATCCACAGTCCCGATACCACCTTCCCACCCCGTGGTTGCAGCTCCATGCGGTTTTTTCCTTAATTATTACCTCAAATTCCGGTTGATGGAGGGAAAGTATTTGACTGTAATTTGTTAACTTAATTTGGGAATGGTGCATAAAATAATCAATATTGTATGCCAGCCCCATCTCCCCGAACTTATGGTGGTGTCCGTAGGTTTCACCGTCAGCGGCAATGGAAATGATTTGCCGGGATTCATCCGGAAGAAAGGCAGATTCAATTGCCTCAGCTAACAGCTCTCCCTTTTTGAGAAGATTGCCAAAGGCAATCCCCCGCGAAATTTCTTCATGATAAAAAAATATATCAATTGCAAGGCCGGGCTCCGGAAAACATCGATACGGATGGGTTGTATCCATTTGATGAGCTTCATTAACGGTTTGCCAGTTCCCATCAAACAAACGCACTTTTTTTGCCTGTTTCGGAGAAAGAATAGTAAATTTTATTCCCGAAGATGCCAAAACAGCCAGGGTTTCATTGTCCACCGCGGTCTCGGCCAGCCACATTCCTAAAGGCAACCGACCAAAATGGTATTTAAATGCTTCTATTCCCCAGGATATTTGAGTCAGCTTATCTCTTCTGTTTGCCAGCGGCATAATTACATGATTATAAACCTGGGCAATGGCATTACCAAAACCAAATCTCTTTCTACTCCTTATGTCTGCCTCGACAATTTTTTGATAAATGGCAATCTTATATTTTTTCAACCAGGAAAGCAGGGTGGGACCGAAATTGAAGTTGATAAATTCGTAGTTATTGATAATTTCCAATATTTTTCCTTCCCCGTCCACCCTCCTGGCCGCCCGATTTGGTCCATAACACTCATAGGCGATGTAATCATTCCAATCATGGTAAGGAGATGCGTCTTTCTGAAACTCAATTACTTCCAACCAGGGATCTTCTCTGGGCGGCTGATAAAAATGGCCATGGAAACAGATGTATTTGTTCATCAATTGAACTCCGAAACTATTTATGATACCTCAAAAAGACGGCCAGACAAGTAAATCTCTCAGGTATTATCAACAAGTTCCCGGTAGACCTCCAGGTATTCCCTCCCCGTCCGGGACCAGGAAAAATCGGAAGACATGGCCTGGACAACCAGTTTTCTCCAAAAATTTTTATCAGCAAAACATCTTATGGCCCTGTCCAATACAGAAATCAGGCCCCCTGGTGAATAATTATAAAACTTAAATCCATTCCCCTCCCCTTTGTCTTCTTCCACATCAATAACGGTGTCCCCAAGGCCGCCGGTGTTGAAAACAATAGGCAGGGTGCCGTATTTAAGGCTGTATATTTGGTTGAGCCCACACGGTTCATAACGAGAAGGCATTAAAAAGATGTCACTTCCCGCTTCAATTTTGTGAGCCAGATGATTATCAAAAGTTATCCTGACTGCCAGTTTTTCCGGGTAACGGGAAGAAAATTTATTTATCACGTTTTCATATTTTTTTTCCCCGCTGGCCAAAATGATCAGCCCTACCCCCTTTTTCATAATGTCATCCATGGCATCGCACAGAAGATCGATTCCCTTCTGGGCGGCCAAGCGAGTAACCATACCAACCAGTGGTTTTTCCATCAGCCCGGAAGACAGGTTACATTCATTCAGGAGATCTTTCTTGCATTCTGCTTTTCCGGCAAGATTCTCTTTGGAAAAATTCGATTCAAGGTACAAATCGGTCTCGGGGTTCCATTGACTGTAATCCGCCCCATTGAGAATGCCGAAAAGTTTATGGGCATAATCCCTCAGCACCCCATCCAGTCCGAAACCGAAATCTTTTGTCTGAATTTCCTTTGCATAAGAAGGGCTTACAGTGGTTATTCGATCGGCAAAAATTATCCCGCCTTTCAGCAGATTTACCCGCCCCCAAAATTCCAGTCCGCCGACGGAGAACAGGCGTGGGGGGAGACCGGTAAGAGAAAAAGTGTCGGCGGGAAAAATACCTTGATAGCCAAGATTGTGGATAGTAAGGATACTTTTAAGGTCCTTAAATAGAGGCTCAACTGCATAGGTTGTCTTTAAAAGAACGGGGATGAGGGACGTCTGCCAGTCATGACAATGGATGATATCCCATTTAATATTTAATGCCCTGCTTAAAGCAAATATTGCCTTGCAAAAGAAGATAAAACGACTTGCATTATCAAAATATTCTCCACCTGGCGAATTATATAGATAATTTCTATCGTAAAATTCATCCCTTTTAATAAAAAAAATATCGACATCTTTAGCCACCAGGCCATGAAAAATATCGGCGGTTAATTGGTGAGTGCCCAGTTCAACAGGTACCCCTTTTAAAACGGGATCTATTTTTTGGGTATTTTTTAGCACACAACGATAAAGGGGCATGGCAACGCTGACTTCCACCCCCAACCGGGAAAGGAACTCAGGTAAGGTACCGCACACATCTGCCAGTCCCCCCGTCTTAGCAAAGGGAAAAACCTCCGAAGCAACAATCAAAACCCTCATATCTTTTCCATCAATACACCCAAGTTTTGCTTAAATTACCTCGTGGCAAAGTTTGCTGATACCCTACTTCTCCCAATTCACAAACCTTTGCTCCAGTTTTTCCATCTTGGTGACAATTCCTCCGTATTCCAGTTCGCCATAGGGAAGCATGGCGGATCCGAAAAAACCCTGCCTTCTGATCTCAGTGGCCTTCTGGGAGATATTGTTACGGATATGGTCCCAGTAGGGATGATCAAAGACATCGGCCGATTCGGTAAATTTTCCGTTATGAACGCAGAAAGCAAGACAGCTCACTACCGGGGGACCATCAAAAAATGATATGGAAGAATCCTGTTTGACCGGCATAAGGGGACCATTATGACTCCCCCGCATAAACCCGGCCACATAGGGACCGATATTGAAGGGGGAAAGGATCTCCCCGGTGGCAGGAAAGGCGCCCTGAACCCGGGCCAGCATCACCGGATCATCCTTGCCGGTATATTTACCTGCAATATTGTGCAGTCTGGTGGTGCTTACCGATACTGCCTGATCACCGGTTTCCCGGGAATGGATTGATTCCACCACAAATCTCTCCGGGTCCCGCAGTAAAGCAGCAATGTCATAGATTTCCTCCGGGGCATTCAATTCAATAACCCGGTCGGCATCCGTATAAGATACGTCCATGATGATAAACTTGAACCCCTTGGCCATCCCCGGGGAAAGAATCAGACCGGAGTTATGCATGGGGTCGGTAAAGCTGAGGTAAAGGGGGAGGTTGTAAGCTCCGGGATCAGTTTTGTCTGCCGCAAAGAAGAGAAAGGGCTCATTCGGTCTCTCTTCAAACTCCATTTCAGCCACTGCCGGACCCAGCCCCTTTACATTACCCGAAAAGGCATCCTTCAAAAGATCCTGTCCGGCTCCGTAAAGACCCTGCTCTTTAGCTACTTCAGTACCGGAAACAAAGGCATCCCAAGCAAGCTTGTGGACTTCTTCATCCAGCAGCCCCCGCTGGTGAGAACACAGGATGGCCAAGTCATCACCGGTGGAACCGACATAATGATCAATTAATAGCCCTCTCCCTTCACCGGCAATATACTCTTTGAGATGGTCCTTCAATCTTTTACTTGGTTTGATATGTCCGCCGATGCTTCCGATATCGGCTTTAATAACGCTTAGTGTGATCTTCATAATTCCTCCCTTATTTAGTTATATAGACAATCATCTCTCCCATTCTTGTGGAAAATCCCCATTCATTATCATACCAGGAGAGTACTTTCAGCATTCTTTTACCGATCATTTTGGTGGATAGTCCGTCAACGATGGATGAATGGGTATTTCCTGTAAAATCGATGGAAACCAG
>DAOWNY010000324.1 GCA_030642325.1 Deltaproteobacteria bacterium | reverse complement strand
AGTGCCCTGCTTTGGCTGGATATTTATCATATTGATGCAATTAGGACCGATGCAGTAGCCTCAATGCTTTATCTGGATTACGGCCGAAAGGAGGGGGAGTGGGTCCCCAATCGATACGGAGGAAGAGAAAACCTCGATGCAGTCAGTTTAATTCGTCATATAAATGAGGATGTTTACGCAAGATTCCCCGGATGTTTTACCATTGCAGAGGAATCTACCGCCTGGCCGGGGGTTTCCCACCCGACTTATTTAGGAGGACTGGGCTTTGGCTTTAAATGGAATATGGGCTGGATGAATGATACGTTAAGCTACTTCAGCAAAGATCCGATTCATCGAAAATGGCACCATAATGAACTTACTTTTTCCCTGCTTTATGCCTATCATGAAAATTTTGTTTTACCACTTTCGCACGATGAGGTAGTGCACGAGAAAGGATCTCTTTTATCTAAAATGCCGGGGGACCGCCGGCAAAAATTTGCCAACCTCCGGTCCTTAATATCTTATATGTATACTCATCCGGGTAAGAAGTTACTGTTCATGGGAACTGAACTTGCCCCGGATAATGAGTGGAACCTGCATAGCAGCCTGGATTGGCACCTCCTTAATGATCCTGACCGGCAGGCCTTTAGCAAATTTCTAAAGGACCTGGGGGGTCTCTATTTAAGAGAAGAAAGTCTCTGGCAGGGAGATTACGATCCCATGGGTTTTTCCTGGATTGACTGTAAGGATAGCGATCATTCTGTTTTATCCTTCCTCCGGCGGGCAAAAAATGGTGGTTACTTAATCTGCATTTTTAATTTTACCCCGGTTCCTTGTTTTGATTATCGCATCGGGGTTCCCGAGGATATTATCTACCCGGAAATATTCAATACCGACCGAGCTGCTTACGGTGGACGTAACTTGATTAACGGCGAAGAGATTAAGGCCGAACCCGTTCCCTGGCATACCCTGCAGTTTTCGATAAGCATTACCATCCCCCCACTGTCGTGTTTAATATTAAAACCGGAAACAGAGGATTAAAGCGATGTATTATTTACCCTTTGCAATCCACAACCATCAGCCGGTCGGAAATTTTGACCACATATTTGAAAAGGCCTTTGATGATTGCTACCTTCCATTTTTAAATCTGGTGAGTAAATTTCCTTCCTTCCGGTTTAGTCTCCATTTTTCCGGCCCTCTTTTGGAATGGATGGAAGAGAAGAGACCGGAAGTAATGTCTCTTGTGGAGAAGATGGTTGTCGAAAAACAGATAGAACTGATGGCAGCCGGATTTTATGAGCCCCTTCTTCCCTTTATCCCCCGGAGAGATGCGTTCGATCAAGTTAGATATATGATGGATTATTTAGAAAAAAGGTTCGGGGTATCTCCAAAAGGAATATGGCTCTCGGAAAGAGTCTGGGATCCCTCCCTGCCGGAACTATTAGGCCGGCTGGGTATAAAGTATACCCTGGTTGACGATACCCACTTCCTTAATGCGGGTTTTTCCGGTGATACGGTCCATGGTTACTACTTAACCGAAAAAGAAGGCTATTCCCTGGCCATCTTCCCCATTAGCAAAACTCTTCGTTATCTTATTCCCTTCCATTCCCCCCAAGAGACTATCGGTTATTTTACCGATTTTTTTTCACGGGCGGCAGGGGACACAATGACCTACGGCGATGATGGGGAGAAGTTCGGCCTCTGGCCTGGGACAAAGAAACTTGTTTATAAAGAAGGCTGGCTAAACTCGTTTTTAAAGGTCCTCGAGGATCATCAAGATATAATTCAAGTAATTCCATTGGGTGAATATCAGGAAAAATTTCCACCCCGGGCGCGCGTTTATCTGCCCCCGGCTTCTTATGAAGAGATGATGGAATGGGCTCTTTTCCCTGAAAGTGCTTTAAATTATCAGGCGCTGAGGGATGATCTTAAAGAACAAGGGCGGTGGGAATTATACCAGCCATTTATCCGGGGCGCCAACTGGGAGAATTTTTTGCTAAAATATGAGGAAGCAAATTTAATGCACAAAAAGATGGTTTATGTAAGTAACAAACTGGATAAAAGGCTGGGGCCTTGCCGGCAAGGGCCGCTTCATTCCGCCCGAAGGGAGCTTTGGAGGGGACAATGTAATTGTGCGTATTGGCACGGTCTTTTTGGGGGCCTTTATCTAAACCATTTGAGGGGAGCGGTGTATCATCACCTAATCGCTGCTGAAAATAAGATTGAAGGGCAGCAGAATGCCCGGGAGGTAATTGATGTTGACTGTGATGGTCAACCGGAATATCTTTTTTCCTATCCAAACTTCAATGCTTACTTTAAGCCGCACTACGGGGGCAGT
>DAOWNY010000160.1 GCA_030642325.1 Deltaproteobacteria bacterium | reverse complement strand
GTTAAACATTGATTAGTGCCCTGTCACGCATCAAATGACGCACCTTGCTTGTCTTTTTCCCTTTCTGCGGTGTTACGACTTCAGTTACATAGAAAGACTATACGCCTTCAGTCGTGCCTTGCAGAAAGAAAAAAATACTGCGCAATCTTACGCCATTTAACACGTGACATGACACTAGCTTTGAATTGCGTATTATTTTAACTTTATGAAATAGACGGTTAAAAATTTTAAAGCACTAATCCCTCTCATTCAAAAATTTTAAATTTTTCTTATAGGGGCTTTTTATCAACCCCCTTTCGGTAATAATAGCCGTTACGTACTCGTTCGGGGTAACATCAAACGCCGGGTTGAGCACCAAAACTCCTGCCGGGGCGATTCTCTCACCCAGGATATGAGTTATCTCGCAAGGATCTCTTTTTTCAATGGGAACATCATCTCCTTTGGCAACGCTGGAGTCAAAGGTGGAGATGGGGGCGGCAACGTAAAAAGGTATACGATGGGCTTTCGCCAAAACGGCAACGGAATAGGTCCCGATCTTATTGACAACATCGCCGTTGGCAGCAATTCTATCCGCTCCCACCATAACGAGATCAATTTTGCCTTCCCTCATTATGTAACCGGCCATATTATCGGTAATCAGAGTTACCGGGATCCGGGATCTCTTAAGTTCCCAGGCAGTCAGCCTTGCCCCCTGTAAAACCGGTCTCGTCTCATCGGCAAAAACAGTTACCTTCTTTCCTTCTTCATGGGCCGCCTGAATTACCCCCAGGGCGGTCCCATACCCGGAAGTTGCCAGACCTCCGGCATTACAATGGGTAAGTACCGAATCACCATCTCGTATTAAGTTCTTTCCGCATTGTCCTATCTTTCGGTTAATATCCTGATCTTGTTCAAAAATCTTAATTGCCTCTCTTTCCAAAAGATTTTTTAGATTTTCAAGGCTGTCAGTCCGATTTTTACGTACAACTTCCCTCATCCTTTCAATTGCCCAATCAAGATTAACTGCTGTAGGACGAGTTTCAACGAGATCATCACATATAGCGCTAAATTCTTCCTGAAAACCGGCGAAGTCTTGAGCCTTTGAATCCCTCGCTCCCAATAAAACCCCCAGTGCCCCGGCAATGCCAATCGCTGGAGCACCCCTGATCTTCATTTTTCTTATTGCTTCGCAAACTTCCCGGAAATTTGTACACTCAAAATAAATTTCCTCAACAGGAAGGAGGGTCTGATCAATCATTACAACCTTTCCATCCACCCAGTCAATGGTCTTAAAAGTCATATTCAATCCCTGCTGCAGTTTGTTCAGAATATGTTTGCGGCTAAAGGCATGGGCACAGAGCTAACAGCTAAGCGCATGACCCTGCTCATCATGAAAATCAGGATATCCGAATATTATTAAAAAAATAATTAACATTCAGCCATTTGAAACAAAAGGGGTAACTATTCGGGTGGGAAAAAATTAAAGTGTTTCTAATGGGTTTATTTTTGCAACTTCTCTTTCAAAAGAGTATTAAGCAATTTAGGATTCGCTTTTCCCCGGGTCATTTTCATTACTTCCCCGACAAAAAAACCGAGCAGCTTCCCTTTCCCTCCTTGAAAGGATTTAACCTCACCGGGATGCAGGCTGACAACTTCATCGATGATCTTCGCCAGCTCCCCCTGGTCGGAAATTTGAACCCACCCTCTGCTTTCAACGATTTCCATCGGTTCTTTTCCGGTTTGGTACATCTCTACGAATACCGTCTTGGCAATCTTGCCGCTGATTGTTCCCTCGTCAATCATCTTAAGCATTTCCGCTAAATGCTTTGGCGTCAGGGGACATTCATCTATCTCTTTATTGTCCCGTTTAAGTTCCCGGATGAGTTCGCTCATGATCCAGTTACTGACAATTTTAGCTGCAGGGTGTAAACTTACGCAGCTCTCATAGTAATCAGCCAAAGCTTTTGAGGAAGTCAGGATATCGGCATCATAATCCGGAATCTCATATTCCTTAATAAAACGCTCCCTCTTTTGAGAAGGCAGTTCCGGCAGTTCTTTTCTTATGTTTTCAACCCACTCCTTTTCAACTACCAAAGGAAGAAGATCAGGATCAGGAAAATATCGATAATCATGGGCCTCTTCCTTGCTTCTCATGGGCAGGGTCATCCCTTGATCGGCATCCCAAAGCCTGGTTTCCTGAAATACCTCCCCCCCGTCCTCCAAAATCTCGTTTTGCCTTTCAATCTCAAATTCCAGAGCTCGCGAGACGTTCCGAAAGGAGTTCATATTTTTTAACTCGGCCTTTACCCCCAATTTTTTCGCTCCGTTAGGACGAAGAGAGATATTGGCATCACAGCGAAAACTTCCCTCTTCCATGTTACCGTCGCAAATCTCAAGGTAACGAAGAATATCCCTGAGCCTTCGTAAATATTCTGCTGCCTCCTCAGGAGACCGGAGATCAGGTTCACTTACTATCTCGATAAGGGGAACTCCGGTACGGTTAAAATCAACATAACTTATCGAATCATGTTCATCGTGAATTAACTTTCCGGCATCTTCCTCCATGTGGATCCGGGTGATCCCGATCCTATTCTTCTTACCGTCAACTATTACCTCCAAATATCCATTTTGGGCGATGGGAAGCTCGTATTGTGAAATCTGATAACCCTTGGGAAGATCGGGATAAAAGTAATTTTTTCTGGCAAAGCGGCTAAAGGGGGTAATCTTACAATTGGTTGCCAGTGCCATTTTCATCGCGTATTCAACTACTTTTTTATTCAATACCGGTAATACCCCCGGCATCCCTAAGCATACCGGACAGGTGTGCCGGTTGGGTTCGGCCCCGAATTTGGTAGAACACCCGCAAAAAATCTTGCTCTTGGTCAAAAGTTGGGCATGAACTTCCAGGCCAATTATTACTTCATATTCCATTACAAAACATCTCCCCGTAAATATTGGGATATTAACCTTACACTATTACCCCATAATAGTTAAATTTCGGGAACTACTCAGGTGTTCTGAGTAGAAAACCGGGGACTTAAGAAAAAACCGGCTGCTTCCAGCAGATAGTTATATAATTTCCACTCGAAAAGATATAAATGGCTGTTTGGCTGTTTTTTTACCTTCAGCCTTCAGCCTTCGGCCTTTAAGTCTGTCTTACCCGGATAGTTACTCATATCTATTCTAAAAAAGGTAATTGTTCACGATTTTTTCAATGAAATGAATTTTATAACGATGCAAGAGCATGCTTGATATCGACTCCAATTTTGAAATTAGTTGTAATTATTGTTCAAGGCTTCTGAATTTTCAAAAAAGCACCCACAATCTCCTTTTTCCCGCTGTTTTAATAAACGGTTAACTAAAAAAACTTGCCAACCATGAACGGATACTAAAAAAATCTATACCCTTATTGAAAAAAAGAGAGGTCACCGGCAGGGAAATGAATAGCGGCGGGGGTTTTATTCAGCTTCTCGCCGTTAAGCGAGGGGGTACCTCGAAAATATTAATGAACAATTTGTCCCCCCAAATCCGAAGGAGTTGGACATTACAATATTTATATCTTTTTTTCGGGCATAATTGGGAACATAATCGAGATCGCAGTCAGGATCGGGGGTTTCGTAATTTATTGTGGGGGGAAGAATTGAGTCCCTCAAGGATAACAGGGAAAAAATCGCTTCCACGCCCCCTGCCGCTCCCAAAAGATGTCCCGTCATCGATTTGGTAGAGCTGATTGCCAGCTTCCGGGCATAGTCCTGAAAAACCTCCTTAATGGCTATAGTTTCATAGAGATCATTCAGCAGGGTGGATGTTCCATGGGCATTGATATAATCGATATCCCCGGGTAAAATCCCCGCATTTTTTATGGCCATGGACATGCATCTTGCCGCCCCTTCACCGTTGGGAGAAGGCGCGGATATATGGTAGGCATCCGAAGAGAGGCCATAGCCCATTACTTCTCCGTAGATCTTTGCTCCTCGATTAATAGCAAATTCAAGTTTTTCAAGGACAATAACCCCACCTCCTTCGGAGACAACAAAACCATCCCTGTTTTTTTCAAAGGGGCGGCTTGCCTTTTTGGGTTCATCATTATTGGTGGAAAGGGCCTTCATTGCACAAAACCCTCCCACTCCAAGAGGAGTTATAGGTGCTTCTACTCCCCCTGCAATCATAACATCGACATCGTTTCGCTGAATCATTCCACAGGCTTCCCCTATGGCATGAGCCCCGGATGCACAGGCAGAGACAACACAACAATTTGGTCCTTTTGCCCCGAAATGCATGGAAACGTGACCGGAAGCCATATTGCTGATCTGCATGGGAATAAAAAAGGGAGAAATTTTTTTAGGACCGCCATCTAAAAATGCCTTATGATACTTTTCTATGGTGCTAAGCCCCCCGATCCCGGTGCCGATTACAACCCCCACCCGTTCATCTTGACCGGGATATATTTTCAATCCCGAATCATCCACCGCCAGCACACTGGAAACCACAGCAAACTGGCTAAAAAGATCCATTCTTTTGGCTTCTTTTTTGTTTATAAATTCTTCAGCATGAAAATCAGTTACCTC
>DAOWNY010000330.1 GCA_030642325.1 Deltaproteobacteria bacterium | reverse complement strand
TGTACTTACCCCGGAGGCACAGTGATCTTCGGTCCCGGTTATCTTGCAGCCAATGCAGTAGCAGAAGACCTGGGAGTCACCAAATGGTGGAAAGACCCCGAAAGCGTAGTCAGGGCCAAAGAGAAGGGATTGTTGTAGCTGGGGAGCAAACCATCTCCCTAACATTTTTTCAAGCTGTGCTGTTAGCCTTTAGCAGTTAGCTATTAGCCAAAATGATTACAGGCTGTTTTGCTATTACAAATTTTCACCCATTGGGTGTTATTTCAAGCTCCCGTAATACCTAGGTTTTTTAAAGCTAAAGTTTGTGTGCTGACAGCTAATCGCTAAACTGAAGTGGAATTAGATCGGCAAATGTAACGAGATAAGCGGATGTTGAATGGTTTCATGCAAAAGCTAACACTTAAATAGCTAATACCTAACCGCACAGGTCGCATTTTTTTAAAAAGGAGATTGAGGGTTCGGCTGTTAAACGGAGGGCCGAACCCTCAACGACAATAAACCGGAATATCCCGGCAGTTTTAAGATCTATAAAGGGAAAGCACTTTGGTGAGCATGCCGGATCTACGGCAAGGAATCCTTTATTTGATCGGTCTAAACGTGCAGGGCATCACCCCCCGAATGATTCCACTTTTAAGCTGGTTTTGAAGGATGGGACTAAAGGTTTTACAAAATGAAGGTGGCATTATGATTGAACTGTCTCAATTAGAAATTTCCGAATATATGGAAATATTGATTGAGAACCGGAGGAATACGGAATAACCGCTTAAGGGTTGATTTATAAAGAAAGGGGGCAACAACAGACTGAATGGTTGATTAATCGATTTAGACAACTGTTTCGGTTTATAATTCAGATACAGAGAATATCCGGGAGGATATCCTCAAAAATTGTTTAGATGATTTCCCACAAATTTCCAATGGTTTTCTGGACATCTCAACTGGACTCAATCTCTTTTTGACATTTTTTTGGTCAAACATCTCATCTCCTTCTTCAAACTCCACTTGCTTCGAAATTTCAGAGCACATATCAAATGAAAATTATTTCCGTACAGGCATGTTTTTTAATTATCGTATTATGTTTTGGCTTGGATAATTTCAATGCATTTTTGAAAAATTATTTTTTTTATCTTGAAATTTTCACGAGAGCTCGGGATATTCTCTGATATAGCTGCAAAAAAACTCTTTTTGGAGCTTAAAGGCAGTATCAAAATGCTTAGAAGCTTAATATGATTCATTGAATAAAAACCGTGAACTGTAAACTGAGAACCGTGAACGGTTACAAATGTTATCAGTAAGAAAGGAGAAAAACATGGCTGATGCAACCTATGATGTAGTAATAGTGGGTGGAGGTAACCGGTCGTTGGTAACCGCCCTTTACCTTGCCAAATACAGCGGGCTTGAGGTGGCTATCTTCGAAGACCGCCACGAGATCGGAGGAGGGATCTCCTCCGAGGAAGGACCGGCCCCGGGTTTTATTGCCAATACACACTCCACCATACACTTTGATGTTTATTACCCTACCGTGTATGAAGATTTTCCTGAATTTGAAGATCGGGGAGCGAAATTTGTCCGTCCCAAAGTTGCCTGGGGAGGGGTGTTTGAAGAGGACCAGGAGAGCCTCCTCATTTATCATGAGAAGTCAGACCCCAATCAGGAAAAATCAGCGGCCCAGATCGCCCGTTTTTCCGAACAAGATGCCGATACCTGGCTAAAACTTTGGGAAAAATGGCAAAAATATTGGAGACCGGCTTTTTATGAGTGGACCCACAATCCGGCTTATCCTCCCAATAAATTTGATTCCCTGGAACAGCTGGCCATGAACCCGGAAAGCGGGGTGGAGCCCCAGTGGTTACAGATGAACTCCATGCAGGTCCTGGGGGATGTATTTGAGAGTCCGGAGCTTCGGATTGCCATACAGCGCATTATGCACTCGGGGCATTCCCAGCCCCCCAATGCATACGGGATGGGGCTTTCCGATCTGATAGGCGGGTACTGGTTCACCGAATCCCGGCTTTATATAGGAGGCACCCATTCCATTGCCCATGCCTTATTCAAATTATATGTGGAGCATGGAGGGAAGGTATTTACCAAGTGCCAGGTGGATAAAATTCTGGTGGAGGGGGGCAAGGCCACGGGTATCCGCCTTAATGACGGAACCGAGGTCAAGGCCCGCAAACTGGTGGTGTCGGGAGTAGATCCCCAGCAGCTTTGCTTTCG
>DAOWNY010000121.1 GCA_030642325.1 Deltaproteobacteria bacterium | reverse complement strand
TTTTATAATGAAGAGCTCATAATGATATCTTAGACTCTAAGTTTTTACCAATTATTAACTGTGAACCGTGAACGGGTATATTTATTCCTTGATTATCATGCTGATGTCGGATGCCGGCGCTGAATGGGTGATACTGCCTGACGAGATCAAGTCGACCCCTGTTTTGGCAACCTCATAAACCGTGTTAAGGGTTATATTCCCCGAAGCCTCCACCAGAGCCCGATGGGAAATGAGTTTCACCGATTCTTCCATTTTTCCCAGGGGCATGTTGTCGAGCATGATGATGTCCACTTTTGATGCCAGGGCTTCTTTAACTTCCCCAATACTTCCCACTTCCACCTCTATTTTAAGGGTGTGGGGAACTCTGATCCTTACTCTTTTTACTGCATCGGCAATACTGCCGCAAGCCTTAATGTGATTTTCTTTGATGAGAACCCCATCGAACAAACCAAAGCGGTGGTTTCTTCCCCCTCCCACCTGCACTGCATATTTTTCCAATATCCTTAAGCCCGGGGTAGTTTTTCTGGTATCAACGATCTTGACTGAATAATCCGCAACTCTTTCTACGTATTTGCGGGTGAGGGTGGCAATTCCCGAAAGGTGTTGCAAAAAATTGAGCGCCACCCTTTCTCCCTTAAGAAGATCAGATATGTTGCCGGTAATTTCCGCAATTACTTTTTTTTCCTCAACTTTTTCGCCATCAAGGAAATTACTTTTCACCACAACCTCTTGGTTAACGGCGGAAAAGACTTTTTTTACTACCTCGATCCCCGCTAATACCAATTCTTCTTTGGCAATCAGTAAAGCCTTGCCCGGGGCGGGAGACAGAAAAATCGCCGAGGTGGTAACATCATCCCTCCCGATATCTTCGGCCAATGCGTCTAAAATCAAATTTTTCCAATCAAACATTACATCTATTCCTCAATCAATCAGGACTGATTTTCGATACCTGTTATTCTTGCTAAATTTTCGTTAAGCTTTCTCTTTTTTTCCGTCAATTCCCGCGCCTTATCCTGTTCTTTTTGTACAATCTCCGGGGGGGCTTTTCCGAGAAATTTTTCATTCGATAATTTACGCTCCACCAGCAAGAGTTCCCGGTCAATCTTGTTAATCCCCTTATTTAATCGATCTTTCTCCTTTTCCAAATCGATTACCCCATCTATGGGAAGCATTATCTCCACTTGATTTACCACGGCGGTGACGGTGGATTTCGGTTTTGAAGATTGCTGAAGGATTGATAAGTCAGAGAGAGCAGCAAGGTTTTCTATATAATTTCGGTTGGTATCAAGTTTTTTTCTCACCTCTTCAATCTCGGAAACCAGGATTATCTTTACCCGTTGATGGGGCAAGACGTTCATCTCCGCCCTAAGGTTTCTTATTCCTCCCACCACTTCAGTGATCAGTCCCATGGTCTCTTCCGCTTTCTCGTCAACTAATTCATCGTTTTTTATGGGGTAGGAAGAAACCATGATACTTTCTCCTTTCCGATTGGGAAGCTTCTGCCAGATCTCTTCACTTACGAAAGGCATAAAGGGGTGGAGCAGACAAAGGGTGGTGTTCAGAACCGAGGTTAAGATGTGTCTGGTAATTATTTTTTGGTCTTGATTCGTTTCTTCATAGAGATAAATCTTAGAGCATTCAATATACCAGTCACAGAACTCATGCCAGACGAATTGATAAATAATATTTGCTGCTTCGTCAAACCGGTATTCCTCCAGGGCATCCCTGATTTGAGCGATGGTTTTATTTAATCGACTTAAAATCCATCGGTCAGCCAGGGAATCGGGGCGGCCGTCAAAATTGATGGTTTCAGGTTCATGGTCCTTGAGATTCATGAGGATAAAGCGAGAAGCATTCCAGATTTTATTAACGAAGTTGCGGTATCCTTCAATCCGATCTTCGGAAAGACGGATATCTCTGCCCGGGGCAGCAAGGGCAGCAAGGGTAAACCGGAAGGCATCGGTCCCGTATTTTTCAAAGATGATCAGGGGATCGATAACATTACCCTTTGATTTACTCATTTTTTGTCCCTCGGCATCACGAACCAGGGCATGAATATACACCCCCTTGAAGGGAACATCCCCCATAAATTTTATTCCCATCATCATCATTCGGGCCACCCAGAAAAAAAGGATATCAAAGCCGGTAACCAGGAGGGAAGTGGGGTAGAACAGGGTCAGCTCCCTGGTTTTTTTCGGCCAGCCCATGGTGGAAAAAGGCCAGAGCGCGGAACTGAACCAGGTATCCAGGACATCACTTTCCTGATATATATTATTGCCCCGGCAACTTGAGCACATTGCGGGGGTTTCTTTGGCAACGGTAATACCTTCGCAGTCACGGCAGTACCAGGCAGGAATCCGATGCCCCCACCAAATTTGCCGTGAGATGCACCAATCCCGGATGTTATTCATCCATTCGTAGTAGGTTTTTTCCCAGTTGGGGGGATAAATTTTAGTTTTTCCCTGCTTTACCGCTTCAATGGCCGGTTTCGCAAGAGATTTAACCTTAACAAACCACTGTTTGGATAAGGTTGGTTCAATGTAAGTTTTACATCGATAGCAGCAGCCGATACTATGGGAATACTTCTCCTTCTTTTGAATCAATTTAATTTGTTCAAGATCCTCAAGCAGTTGCTTCCGACACTCGAATCGATCCAATCCCCGGTATTTGCCTGCATTTTCATTCATTTTACCTTCATTGTCCATCACCTTGATCATATCAAGATTATGCCGGAGACCAATGTCAAAATCATTGATGTCGTGGGCGGGGGTGATCTTGAGGGCACCGGTACCAAAACTTTGATCAACGTAATAGTCGGCAATGATCGGTATTTTTCTTTCCAGAATCGGCAGGAGAGCGGTCTTCCCCACCAGATCCGAATAACGGCTGTCCTTAGGATTTACCGCCACCGCAGTATCTCCCAGCATGGTCTCGGGGCGGGTAGTGGCAATGGTAACAAAGAGATTGCTATCCTCCAGCGGATATTTGATATGCCAGAGGTGGCCCTCGACATCTTTATGCTCGACCTCCAAGTCAGAAAGAGCAGTATGGCAGCGGGGGCACCAGTTAATAATATAATCTCCCCGATAAATTAATCCTTCCTGATAAAGCCTTACGAATACTTCCTTTACCGCCTCCGAAAGGCCCTCATCCATGGTGAACCGTTCTCTGCTCCAATCACAGGAGGCCCCAAGCTTTTTAAGCTGATTAATGATGATGTCGCCATACTCTTCCCGCCATTTCCAGACCCGTTTAATAAAATCTTCCCGTCCCAGGTGGTGGCGGTTCGTCTTCTCTTTTTCCAATTGCCTTTCCACCACATTCTGGGTGGCAATCCCGGCATGATCGGTCCCCGGCATCCAGAGAACATTGTATCCTTCCATCCTTCGGTAGCGGACTAAAATATCTTGCAGAGTGTTGTTTAAGGCATGGCCCATATGCAGGGAACCGGTGACATTGGGAGGAGGAATGACAATTGAAAAGGTATGGTTGGAAGACTGTTCATCCGCCCTGAAGTAGTTTTTATCTATCCAGTATTGATACCATCGTTCTTCCACTTCATGGGGTTCATAGACTTTATTTAAGTCCTGTCCGTTCATGCCGGTTTTCCCTTTCTGATTTTTTAATAACTTGATTGTATGGGAAGTCTCATTTTTTAATCAATTATGTCAATTAGTTTTCTGACTGTGTGTGGCTTACCACTCACAGCTGTTAAGCCGGTAAGTCATTAAGTCGAACCGTCAAAACGGCTTAACAATCAACAACTCGCCCAAAGGGCGCCAACTTGAAATAATATAATATTATCTTAAAACAAATTATGCAACTTCATTATAACAAAGACCATTTAATGTCAAGAAAGAAAGAATTTATTTTCATTGAAATTTTTCGGTTATTGGATTATTATCCTTATAATGCCAGCAGTCATTTTCAACTTCATTACCCATTAATTTTATTTTGTTACAGAGGAGCAATATGTTTGTGATAGGTAATTTATTGAATGCAATTGCCCAGGTAATCGATATATTTCTTACCGTTTACATGTATATTGTAATTGCGAGAGCCATTCTTTCATGGGTAAGCCCGGATCCTTATAACCAAATTGTGCAGTTTCTATATAAAATAACGGAACCAGTCTTTTATTACATCCGCCGCGCCCTGCCAATCGGGGGGATCGGAATAGATATTGCCCCAATCATTGTAATTGTCGGCATCATTTTTTTAAAAAGTTTTTTAGTCCAAACTTTACATCAATTCGCGGTGAAGCTCCTTTGATACCATAATTTTGGGCATGGATAAGGAAAGGAGAAAAAGATACACTATGAAAGTTACTCCGTTAGACATCCAGCAGCAGCAGTTTCGGTTGAGGTTTAGAGGGTTCGATACCCGGGAGGTGGATTCTTTTTTAGATCTCATTTCATCCCAATTCGAGGAATTAATCAGAGAAAATAACCTTCTCAAAGATAAGATAGAGACCATTGGAAATACCCTTGTTAAATATGAAGAGATGGAGAAAATCCTGAGAGAAACAATGACTTCTGCTCAAAAAATGGCAGGGGACATGAAATCTAATACCAAAAAGGAAGCGGATATTATTATTTCGGACGCCAAACTGCGGGCCGGTAAAATTATCCATGCCGCCAGGGAAAATCTTTCTGAGCTTTCAGGAGATATATCAGAGCTGAAAAGGCAGAAGATCAGATTTATCTTATCTTTGAGGTCAACAATTGGTTCCCATTTAAAATTGCTGGAGATGGAAGAGAAAGAAGGGGATTTAAAAGAATCCGGGGATAATATTACCTCTCTTCAGGGAAACAAGGCCAAATCAGTATAACCTCTTAATTTTACAAAGTAAGATTACTCCCGGCTTTTCCTTCGGTCTCCAGTCTTTCACCTGAATACCTGAGCAGTTACCTTCATCCTGGACGATGGTAAGATCACTTTGGACTTTAAATTAAAAGACCGCTCAGCATACCGCAAAAATCGGATAAACCCCGCTTTTTTCGCTTGATAATTTTGACGAATAGATTTTAATGATTCAAATAAAGGAAATAAAAGAGGGGGTAATTATAAACATACTGGTGCAGCCCAGGGCTTCCAAGAATGAAATAGTGGGGATCCGGGATGATTTCCTCAAGATAAGGCTCACCGCTCCCCCCGTAGAGGGAAAGGCCAATCGTGAGTGTATTTCTATCCTTGCAAAAAGACTTAATGTCAGCAGAAAAGCGATTGAGATAATCAAGGGGGATAAATCACGTCGTAAAACCGTTAAGATAGCCGGTGTCACAAAAAAGGAGATTGAAGCTCTTTTTTTGTGAGAATCCCCGCTGGGCTCCCCTTTTGTAAAGGGGAGAACAGTTTGTATCCCCCTAAAGTAAGAGGGATAAGGGGATTAAGATTGGGTAGAAATTCTTTCTTAACTAAAGATTTTCTATCTTTAGACCCCCAAAACCGATGATGGGAAAAGGGAAATAATATCCCCTTTTAAAAAGCGCTCATCCTCGGAAGAATTTCGAAAATTTTTCAGGGGTTTATAAGTTTATTCGGTAAAATTGAAAAAAACTTTAGCCAAAATTGTCTGTCCTGCCCGCGGAGAAAGGCTGAATTCTGAGTGGTTACCCCC
>DAOWNY010000171.1 GCA_030642325.1 Deltaproteobacteria bacterium | reverse complement strand
TCATGCAATAGAAAGAACTGGATCAGGGAAACTCCAGAACCTGGGAACAAATCTTACCATTCTTAACACCATAGCCAACGTATCTCCCCTTCTGGGGCTTTTAGGAACTGTGGCTGGAATGGTGAAATGCTTCATGCAGATTGGAAAGTTGGGAGGTAGGGTTGATGTCAGCCTCCTTGCTTCCGGTATATGGGAGGCAATGCTTACCACCGTTTTTGGACTTAGCATCGCTATTCCCTGCCTCCTTTTCCACAGTTATTTTATTAGTAAAATTGATCAGCTGGAGATCAGGATTAAGGAAACATCCGAGGACTTAATTGCGGCAGTAAAAAAGGAAATGAAAAATGGAGTTTAGGAGACATCGTTCCCCGCAAGTCCAGTTGAATATTGCCCCTCTGGTGGATTTGGTTTTTCTTCTTCTGATATTTGTTCTGCTCACCTCCAGCTTTCTTCACAAGGAGGGGATCAAGGTCAATCTTCCTGCGGCAAAGTCTTCCCAAATGCAGGATAAGGAAGACATAACTGTGAGTATTACAAAAAATAATGAGATATTTCTAAAAGGAGAGCTGGTTAGTTTGGAGGAACTCTCCCGGAGATTATCTGAAATGATGACAAAAGAGCCCGGTAAGACAGTAGTCATCAAAGCGGACAAAAATATTGTTCTGGAGAAGGCGGTTAAGGTTTTAGACACCGTTAAACTGGCCGGGGCAACAAAGATTATGGTAGCCACCGAGATGGAGCTAAAAAAACCAGGTAAGAGATGATTAAATCGACAAATATTGCTTTTATTATCTCTCTTCTTTTTCATTCCAGTATTTTTTGTCTGGCTGGATTCGATCACCGATCTTGCCCAACAAAAAAGGTAGAAATATCACTGGTGATGGACCAATCTAAACAGGAAGCACCGGTTGCTAAAAAAGATCCGGTTAAGAAGAAAAAAGTGGTTAAGAAGAAAAAAACTTCCCCTGTAAAAAGAACGACGCTAAAAGATATACCAAAACCGATCCTTGATCCTCGGCCGAATTATTGTCTGAGAGATAGTTTGCTGCTGCCAAAAAAGAGATGCATTGCTTTGAATAATTCGAAACCCCTGTTACCACAATTTCAAAAAGAAGAAATTCATAATGAAGACTTCGCCTCGGGAAGGAGCAGTTTAATCCAGTGGTATCTGGGTCTCATCTGGCAAAAGGTCGAGGAGGCAAAGGTCTATCCGGAAAAGGCCCGGAAAAATAATCAGCAGGGAGTGGTGAAGGTTCAATTCCTGGTTCGGGAGGACGGACAGGTAAGAGAAGTTGAGATAATTGAATCCCCCGGGAAGATCCTCCTGGATCAGGCGAGCCTGGATACGATAGAAAAAGCAGCGCCCTTCCCTCCCATTCCTCCCTTTTTGGACATGAAGGAGATAAATGTAAAAATTCCCATCGTGTTTAAACTGGAAAGGAGGTTATAAAAAAATGATTCAGTGAACAAACCTGTCTATGAGGAGAAAAAGAGAACCAATTGAGATTTAAAAAAGCATGCTTATTGTCGTCGGCAAAGTATTAGTTCTGGAAATATAAACCATAGAATAAATAGAAAATTATCTTTGAGAAAAAAGGGAGTTAAAGAATGGAGATCAAAAGATCAAAGGAATTGTTGACAATATTAATTGTATGTATAGCCATGGTTTTCCCGGTTTCTTTGGTGGAAGCACAGGCAGGGTCAGGTTGCGGCAAGTGCTGTGAAGGGGTTCCCACTATTACCCTGCGTACCCCGGATAAGGGAATCTCCCATCATGGGTGTTCAGATAATATCACCATCGGCATCCGGGACATGGCCAGATTTCACGGTTCACTCGGCCCCGGAGTAGCCCTCGGTTACCGGGCCTGCCAGATTGCTCTCTCTCAACTCTATCCGGGAGATATCCCTCTCCGGGGGGACCAGTTTGTGGTCAGTGGATCGGTTAAGGCATGCCCGACCGATTCGATCAGTTTTATCACCGGAGCCCGTTACGGTAAGGGATCAGACGGAGCATTCAATGGCAATCTGGCCTTTGACAAAAGTATCGGGGATTTCTGCTTCATCTTTGCCAGGATGTCCGACGGAAAGGCAATAAAGCTTATCAATAAATTTAAATTTCCCAAAGGATTCAAGGAAGTGAAAGCTAAATTAAAGGATAAGGGAACTTCCCCGGAAGAGAAGAAAAAATGCTTTGAAAAATTTCGTTCCTTAAGTCTTGATATCCTGGCTGCCCCGGAAAAGGATGTGTTCAAGATAGTGACACTTACTAATTTTTCCTGGAAAGACTACAAGGAAAAATACCTGAAGTAGATCAATAAACATTTATCATAACCGTTCGCGGTTTGCGGTTCGCAGTTAACGGTTGCTTGAAAGATAAAGGCGAAAGGTCTTGATTCTGAACTTAAGAACCCAAGTTTGGATTGCATGTAAAGTTAAAATATTTTCTCAAAAAATTCAAAAAACTAATTCAAAGGTTTAGTTTTTTGATTAAAATGCTTGTAAGTGCTGCATAATTCAACAAAAAACAGTGAACCGTGAACGGTTAGCATTTATCATTCCTCCTTTCCATCCTTTCCCGCCAAGTAAGCAGGCACAGGGAAAAGGTCCCCCAACACTTTTTTCCTCTCCTGTGGCGGGAGGGGATGGGAAGGCAATAAAAAAACTGAATCTTTAGACAAACCTACTCAAACTTTTAAAGGTCGCTACTTTCCACAATAAGATGAATATCAGAAAAATTCTTTTAACTTTCTTTTTGTTATTGTTTTTTTTACCGGTACCGGAGGGGAAGGCAGTTCCCGATCAGGAAAAGCAGCTCCGGGTTTTGGTTGCTCGGTTTCAAAGCAGTATCAATGATGAAGAAAGCGGCTGGCCGGGGATTGGTCTGACCGAGTACCTGAATTTATCCCTCAAGGAATCAAATGGGATTACGTTGGTCAACGGTATCCGGGCGAAAAAAGATATTTCCCCGGAACAGCGGTTTACGAAAAATAAGGTAATTGAAATCGGCAAAGTTTTGGATGCTGATAAAGTAGTCTGGGGAAACTTTAAGCTGAGTAAAAACAGGATAACAATTATTACCAGAATTACCGATGTTAAAACCGGAATGGTCACCGAATTGACCAGGCAAAAAGGGAAGTGGGAGGAAATATTCCTCCTTGAAGAAAAAATCCTTGAAAAAATCCTTCTTGTTTTAAATAAAAGTCAGAGAAAAAAAGGGAGGGAAAGGGTTAATGCCTTAATACCCCAATCTCCACCTGCCTATGAACACTATCTCAGGGGAAAATATTATCTTTTGGAAAAGAATGATTATTCCCATGCCTTGGTAGAATTCAATAAGGCGATTACCCTGGAGCCGGACTTTCCTTTAGCATGGGCTTTTATAGGAGAGACCTACCTGATTTTGGCAAATTCCGGAAATAGTAAATGTATGGTGAAAAAGGCTGAAGAGGCCAGTAAAAAAGCTCTGCTAAGGGTACCTGATCTGGCCCTGGCCCGGAAAAATTTAGCCATCTGCTGCTTCCATCAGAAAGATCTTACCCGGGCCGAAAAAGAGCTGGAAAAGGCAATATCGCTCAATCCCAAAAATGCCCGGATCAGATTTCTTTTGGGAACCATCTATCATCATCAGGAAAAATTTGACCGGGCAATAAATGAATACCGGCAGGTGATCGGCATTGATCCGCATTATTCAAAAATCCATCATAATTTATGTGTGGTCTATTATAAGCAGAGTAAACCGAACCTCGCTAAAAAAGAGGGGTTGCTGGCTTTAAAAGAAGATCCGATGAACCCGGATGTCCACTTCATTCTGGGGAATATCTACTTCGATCTTGAAAAGTGGGATCAGGCAGTTGCCGAATATCAAATAGTTAAGGGGATTGATTCCGGCTATCCCAATATCCATTACTCTTTGGCAATGTCTTATCATAGAGATGGAAACCTGGAAAAAGCGATTGGAGAGTACCAAAAAGCCGTTGAATCAGGCAATATTAAGCAGGCGTGTCTGAACCGTGGGATGATCTATTACCGAAAAAATAACTTTGATTCGGCAAAAAAAGACTTTCAAGCATTTTTGAAGAGTAATCCCACATGTCAAAAATCTTGTTGCCTTGCTCATAACTGCCTGGCAGCCATCTACCATCAAGAGGGCAAGCTTGACACGGCCATGGAGCAATACCGAAGGGTGCTTAACTGTAATCCCCAATCTTCCGAGGCCCATTACCGGTTGGGAACAATCTATTATCAGCAGGAAAAATATCCGGGTGCAGTCAAGGAATATCGGGAGGCATTGCAATTGAATCCGAATTATAAAGAGGCTCATTTCAATCTTGCTTTGGTATTGGAAAAAAATCGAAAGTATCCCGGGGCAATTG
>DAOWNY010000313.1 GCA_030642325.1 Deltaproteobacteria bacterium | reverse complement strand
GGCCGGCAACTTAAGCTCGCATCCTCTGCGGGAAATTGCCCCTGCCTCCAGATTCCAATCCACTTCCTTATGAATTTGTTTTAGATGTCCTTTCTCTTCCAATAAAGCAATAAATTCGCGCAAACCTTTTGGTGTCATAAACATATCCTTTCTTTTCCTTGATAAGTTATCAATTACCGGTTCCGTTCAATGCAGATCAACTATAAAATCATTTGTAACCGTTCACGGGGGCAGGAACAGGGGATAAATTTCATCACGGACAAAACAAGTTTGTCCATGCCACCCACCACCCGCTTTAAAAAAAGACTCCGATTAATCATTATTTTTCACATTTAAAAAAATTATTTTACCCTGGGGATCGTATTAAAGTTTTGTAGCATGGAAACATTTTTAAAAAGCCTTTCTGCCCCGTGAACGGTTACATATCATCTTTCCTCTTTTTCGTTATTCGATTTTTCTCCCGAGTATATTGGCTTGTTTAGGCATATTCCTAAAAAAGCTACCGGGCTTGCTTGAGTAACCACCGAAAAGAAAATTGTGCAGGTTTAAGCGAATAATCAGGATCAGTCCAGTGGGTATCCAAGATGGTGCTATGCATGGTAGAAAGGTTATGATATGATGCATAACCCCCGTATGAGTCATAATCAGGCAGGCTCCAACCTAAAATAGTGATTTGACATCTGCAAAGCTTTCCCCGCTGATCATAAGTATTAACTCCATAACCGTTTCCTATCTTTCTCTGTTTTTCCATAAAAACCACTCTTTTGCTGTAAATATAGTCCGGATCGTTGGTCGTAATTTCTAAAATCTGGACCGGCCGGATTTGCCAGGTAGTCTGATAGGTCCCCGACTTAACATCAGGCCTGTCTTTACCAAAGACCCAGGCGGAAGGAACCAGCATCTCTTTTTCTCTCATATTAAAAGTCATCTTGGATGTAATCTTCTGGCGGAAAAGCTGGAAATCATCATAGATGGCGTCACTTCCCAGCATGGGATCACAGACATCGGCTCCGGTTAAACGTCTCACCCTCCTGATGGCGGGAATATAAGTATAAACATCATCCCACCGATCAATATCCTCATATCTGGTCCTAAGAAAACAAAAACCTCTGATATCAAAGGGTTTAAGCATAATAAAGGATTCTTTCAGGCGTATTTCTCCATTATTTTGTGGGAGGTCATGGAGGGGAGGCACTAAAAATCTCCCGGTGTATATCATGCTGAAATAACGCCAGCGATACTGTCTTTCCAGATTTCCTTCACCGCTGAAAAGATTAAAATCGCCGTAAAAAGAATATTGATCCACGTCCATCCCTTTCCTGTCCACATTCCAGGTCAATTCTGCCCCATTTTTCGGGTCAGGGAAGGGAAGTCCTGCCTTCCAGCCGATGAGTTCGTTGTTTGGCCCAACCCTGCATGTGCCGGCATATTTATCCGTATACCGGTGAAAATTCTTTGACTGGGGATATTCCTGCATTTCCACTACCGGGACGGTTATGAAACCTTTTTTCAAACATTCCACGATAACCTTATAGGTACCGGGATCGAGTAATTCTTCCAACTCGGAAAGATACTCCCGGAAATTATCCTTTGTGATGGTAATCCCGGGGGTGATCTCCTTTGCCGAAACCAGTGAGGATATTAATAAAAAAATTATTGCCAAAACCAGACAAATCTTCTCATATCTCTTAGCCATCATTTTCCTCCAATTGATTGATTGGTTTTTTAGAGCAGCCTCTCCCAGTCTACTGAAACGGACCAGGGACAGCACCGGTAATCGGTTGCCCCGGAGGGGAAGGCATGACCGTGTTTATGGTCATATTCCTGAAAAAGTTTATACCGTTCCAGATCCACCCTCACATAGAACTCCAGAGGAGGCTGGGTAGCCCCAATCTTGTAAAAATAGGAGCCGGGTTCAATGGTCCAGTTATAAGAAACCGGTTTTATATGATGATCGATACAGAATCTGAATCCCTCCACGTCAGAATTGACCGCTTCATCCATTTCGCTGTACCCATAGGGAGGTGGCGCCATTATGGTGCCGGTAACAAAGGCTGTCTCCACATTCCCCTCTCCAAAGACCTCCACAGCCTGAAGCATCCTCTCTATCCACTTTTCTCTGCCTAATCCTTTGGTCTTTCCCGGACATTGCAAAGGAAACTTATCAGGATCCCATACCTCTAAATTGGGAGCGAATCGGGTTACCCCTGCTTCATCTCTTAGTCGCATTAATTGTTCTCTGGCATAGGGGCTCAGGCCGGTGTAGAGGGGAATCTTCTCCCTGCCATAGACCTCTTTAAATGCCCGCTGGATGGACTTGGCACAGGCCAGATAAAATTCAAACTCCCGTTCGTATCCCCGGCGGGGATCTGATCCTCCGGTTATACAGAGATGCCGCCACCTGCCTTTTTCTTTTAAGATCTCCAGGGCCGTCTCATAGATG
>DAOWNY010000149.1 GCA_030642325.1 Deltaproteobacteria bacterium | reverse complement strand
GGTGATCGATGAGGTCTCCATGGTCGATGTTGTCATGCTTGATAAATTTCTCCAGGCAATCGATCCGGAGCAAACAAAACTTATTTTACTGGGAGACAAAAATCAGTTGCCATCCGTGGAAGCAGGGGCTGTATTTGCGGAGATGATACCGGATGGTTCAAGGGCGGCAAGATTTGAAAAAAGTTTTTTTGTTTTGCAGAAGGTCTACCGCTCGGGAACCAATTTGCTGGAATTGGCAAATCAAGCCAATCGGGGTGTGTTTCCAAAACATAAGGCTGTCGAATTCGGCAAGGCGCTATCAATAGCTTCGGATCAATGGGCTTTTACCAACGCTGAAAGTTTTGGCAAATGGCAAAAACATCTTCATCAGTGGGTAAACGATCAGTATATTAGCCCGGTTCCCGGTGGTGAAAATAGCTATGCGGCTTTGATCAAAAGGGCAGGGGAGATGACATCCGACCATATCGCATCATCCGAACAAGGAAAATCATTATTGGACCGGATATTTTTTGTTGTTGAACGGGCAAGAATATTGTCCTTTTTTCGCAACGGCATGTATGGGTGTACGTTCATCAATGACGTGATTGCCGATTACCTGATCCATTTTTTTGATCCTTTAGCCAAAATGAAGACAGATGGTTTTTCCGGTGCCCTTATAATCATTACCCGGAATGATTATTCAAAAGAGCTTTTCAATGGTGATGTCGGCGTCATCATTAAAGATGCCCATGGGACTTATAAGGCTTTTTTCCACCGTTTTGGTTCTTATATCAGCTTTCCGGTGGATCTTTTGCCGGCCTGGGAATTTGCTTTTGCCATGACGATTCACAAAAGCCAGGGGTCTGAGTTTGATGATGTTCTGCTTGTTTTGCCCGCTGATGAAAAACATCGGTTGCTCACCAGGGAGATTGTTTATACCGGCATTACCAGGGCAAAAAAGCGCGTGTTGCTGTACGGCTCCCAACCGGCTTTGACTAATGCCCTGCAAAGAAAAACCGAGAGGCAATCCGGTTTAATGTGGCAGGAAAACCCTGCTAAGGGGTAATCTGGAGCAATAACGCTGTTCCGGGCTGACTCGGAAGGATTTGATCTGGTCATTACGGAGATGACCATGCCGGAGATGACCGGAGACAGGCCGGCAAAGGAGATCATAAAAAATGGGAAATTATATTGGTTCCCTTTCCTTTTACTGATTTGACCACAACCAAGAAAAGACCTGCATTAATTATCTCACCGAACGAATATAATAAAAACTTTGATGTTGTAATTGCACTTATCACGAGCAAGTTGGACTTAGAATATAGAATTGGAGATTATAAAATTCAAGAATGGGAAAAATTTAATTTACCGAAGCCCTCAATACTACGAGTGAAATTTGCTACAATCGATAAATCCATTATTATAAAAAAACTTGGAAGATTAAGTGAAAATGATGTGAAAGAATTTAGTAAATTAATAATAGATTTTTTTTAAAAGAGGTGATAGTTGATTATGTATAGTTAGGATAAGTTTTCTTAAGTACTTCCGTTGCGTCTGCCTCGGCGCCAAAATATGGAATTGGATATCGTATCCCCCTCCGGTATAATTCTTCCAATCCATCTACGACTCTTTCAAGCATCCCGGGAGGGATTACCACTTCAAGCTCGTCATCCTGAACATGGCCGTATCTCCGGTCGCCGTAGCAGGGTATTGCAAGAGAAGGTTTGCCGGTAAGGTAACACCGGGCGATGCAATCCTCACCCGAACCTTCACCGACAAAGGAAAACTCAAGCGGTTCATAACCTTCGAACTGGATTGCATTCATGAAAAGCATTACCTGGGCCGGGTTGCCAAAGATGATGATCAAGTCAGGATCGAAAGGATTATAAGATAAGGGCGCCAGGATGAGAGATTCGAACTTTCCCTGGGGGATTTTGGCCAAAGAGTTTTCGTGTTTTTTTCCATCTTCCTTTGTCTTATTCCAGACAATAGACCATGTTGTACCATCTTCTATCGCTTTGGGAATTCCTGCCATGCCAAGCACATTAGCACCGTGGGCATTAATATCATTCCTCGTTATCCCTATTGTCCAATCAAAAGTGCGCACAACGGTTATTAATTGACAGAGGGTCGTCCGTTTTTCGGGTCGGCGCACCCAGCTATTTTTCGCGAGTTCTCCCTCATCCTCCAGAAACTTAAGGCCAACCGGAAAGGACTTTAATCTCAAAAGCGCCTCGAGTTTTCGAGTAAGTTTTCCCCACTTCCCCTCCATTTTCCATCTATCGCCGGCCTGCACTGGGTGCCCCTCCTTTCAGAATATTATAGACCTTTTCTAACTGTTTTCTGGTTTCTTCAAAAGAACCATTGTTGTAAATGACAAAATCGGCAAACTCCATCTTTTCACTCAAGGGGGATTGAGCCCCTATCCTCTTTTTTGCCTCCTCCTCAGTGAGATTCCTTTGTATCAATCTTTTTATCTGGTTCTCCTCGCTTGCATAAGCAACGATCACTTTTTCGACAAATTTATGGGCATTAGCTTTGGTAAGAAGAGGAATTTCCTTGACAATAACGGAATCTGGATTGTGCCTTCTTATCTCAGCTGCTTTTTTTCTATCCTCCTCAATTATCTCGGAATGGGTCATTTGATTCAGTTTCTTCAGCTTATCTGGATGGTTAAATACTATTTTAGCAAGTCTCTGGCGCTCGATCTTTTGATCTTTGTTCAGAATCTGGGCCCAAAATATTCGACTATCCCTTTCCATGCCTTCCGATGAGGAAGAACTATTTCTTGAGCAAGAACATCCCAGTCAATAATAGATGCTCCAAGCTCTTTGAAAAACCCGGCCACCGTAGTTTTGCCCGAGCCAATACTACCAGTGAGGCCGGCAATCATCACCTAAAAACTTCTTTTTCGAAAATAGTCAGCCTTGATAGCGCCCTTTTTAAGTTCCCGTAGAAGGTCCCTTTCGGAAAAGATATCATTTTCAAAGATGGTGACGCAACGTCCAACTTCTCTTCTTGTATGAGCATCACTTCCACCAACTTCTTTAAGATTCAGCCTTCTTTTGACCTCTTCGGCAAGCCTGTTTTCGCCATCCGACAGTCTCCCATTGTATGTCTCGATACCATCCACCATCCTGAAGACATGTTTTTTGGCGCCTTGCTCCGGGGTCATTTGCAACTGCGGAATATTGATTGCCGCAAATCCTCGAAATGGATGGGCCGCTACCATTATTCCTCCTGCTTTATCCACTTCCCGGCGTAATTCTTCGATTGGGACCGTGGTCTCAAAATTTTTCTGTACGCCGTAAACCAGGATATGGCCTTCGGTAGAGTCAACTTCGACTCCGCTCAGGGTGAGAAACCTTTCTTTTTCTCCAAGTTTTCGGAGGGTTTCAGGATTCCAACTCCGGTTATGTTCGGTGAAACAGATTCCGTCCAGTCCCTGCTTTCTTGCTTCTTCGATGGCTTCTTCAGGAGCAAGCTCGCTATCAGAAGAGAGAATCTTGGTATGAATATGAAGGTCTAAGATCATGGTTCAATTTTCTCTTGAATAAGCAAAACACCTGTTTTTCATACTTCCCCGGAGTTTCTTTTGAAACTCATCTCTGGTCACTTTCTTCCGAAGCTCTCGCCACTCACCATAGGTTGCCTCCATCTGGATCGCATCACAGCAGTTGAGAAGCAGGCCGGCAAAATAACGGCATCCCTCCCTTCCCACTACCCTCTTGATCCGGGCAGAGAAATCTTTTTCTTTGATACATAAACCCACGGCGTTTTGCAATTTGGGCACCGCCATTCGGCACTCATTGTAAGTAGCCCTTTTAAATTCACCATCAATAGAACAGATCTTAAAAGCAGGAAGTTTTACCTCTACCTCAACGGACAGAGTGTGAAAGTTGTCCTCCTGGAAACCATGAGCCCGAAAGATAATATCACTCCTTCTTTCCACTCCAACCAGCACATTTCGAGAAAACTTCAGCACCTTGCCCTCCTTTTTTATTCTGTCATTCCCAATCTTTTTCTAAGAGGACTGTCTAAAGCAAAAGTAATACAGTTATCCATCAATCGAGGATTTTCCAAAAACTTTCTTGAGTCTTCGTCTGATATTACATCGTCCTTCAACAAAGGTTTTATTATTTGATCCGTGGTAAAGGCTGAGATTATCTCACTGCAGCATTCCAGGAGAAGATCAGCCGTTCTGGGACATCCATCAGGACCAGCAAGCATATCTTCCACTCTTTTATTGAGCCCTGAATTTATATGATCCCCAATAATCCTCGAAAGCAAGGAGGGGATAATTTTACACTCCTCATGGAAGGCTCTTTTCACCTCTCCTTTTACTGCCAGAATTTCAAGGTCGGGAGGTCTTACCAACAGTTCTATCTCTATATCGAAGAATGTATCGTCCAATCTGCTCCTGGCTAAAATATCACCATTTTCCTGCTCCTCAACAACTGTTCGTCTATTTCTTATGTATCTCAAATACATCTCAGATCCTCTCCCATCTTTGGCCTTTAACAATATAATTTACAACGGAGCCACTCGGTTCGTCAAGACCTATTTTCTTAGATCCCTCGTTGTTTCTATTTCTCCCTTGAAGGAAGGAGTAAAAAATGATACCTTTTATTTTAATGATGTCCTTTTTGGAGCCAGAGGCATTGGCCATGCCTTGAGAGGATTTCAGTTTAAATGGTTGGTTCAGTGAAAAGGAGCATAGTATGGTGTCACATCTTGTATAATGAATAAAAGGAGCATAGTATGGTGTCACATCTTGTATAATGAATAAAATGATTGACCCGGATATGATTTTCTTAAAGATAAATACAAGGCTTACAGGGAAAAAGTACAGCAATATTCCGATGAGGAAAAGAGTTTAT
>DAOWNY010000113.1 GCA_030642325.1 Deltaproteobacteria bacterium | reverse complement strand
TAGATCAAAAAAAACTCATTAATAAGTTTAAGGAAGGGTTTAATCAATACAGGGAAATATGGAAAAATATTTTATCCGAGAATGTTTATCAAAGATTGTTGGAGCTAAGTAGTGTCAGGGAGGACAAATTTACATTTTCTACCGATCTGTGGGCAATGATACTCTACGATGCTGCGGTCAGCTATCAAAATTTGACCTTAAACAGGGAGTTGATCCTCGAATCGCTAATTCCTCTCTATTACGGAAAGACGTATTCATTTATAAAGAAGACCAGAAATATGTCCCCTCATCATGTGGAAGGTGTTATTGAAGAAGATTGTGTGACTTTTGAAATGACCAAACCACATCTTGCCAGAAGATGGGAGATGTTCCCCTCCAGCAGGAATTAAACATAAATCGTATCCGTGAACGGTTACCACGAATCATGGAATGACAGGTTGAAAGTATGTGTGTAAATCGTTAGTGTTCTATGCCGAAAGACACCCCATTTATATCTTTCCCCATACTGCTTAAGATTTTTAAGGATAGATCCGATACTAAATATGATTATTTTTATTGCTTATGCAGGCTTGAATCGGAGATATTAAAAATCTCAATTTAACCAAATTCCTTTTATTTGGTTGTCAGCGGTATCAATGGAAAACGAACTAAGCCCCCAAAATACAAAATATCCCCAAAATATTTTCCCCGGACCATGGCCGTGCTATGTGCTCCTGATTATCGGGTTTGCCCTGACCGGCTTTTTCCCCTGGTTAATGCTAAGCTGGTCAGGATATAAAAGAGGAAAAAAACTTTTTGCAATTCTGTCTCTTGTCATAAATTTTGCCGTATATATTTTCTTTGCCTGGTGGTTGCTGAAGGTAAAGATATCATGGTGGTGGTTGACGTCTTTAGCATATCTATTTAATTTAGCATGGTCTTTTACCGCTTATCTCTTTCAAAAAAAATTAATGGGATGCGCACAAAAAAGATATATGCCTGCTCAGTGGAGAACATGGGTTACGCCTTTGCTGGTAGGTGCTGTGCTCGGGATTTGTGTGGCCACGGTTCTTTCCATGGGGCCCGCATTTGTGAATAGAATCGAAATGCGGGAAATGTTGGATAGCCTGGACCGAAATACGGTTCTCTGGGATTTTTTTAGATTTTCATTGGCGGGAGTCTCGGTGGGATTACTGGTCGGCTTCTGGTGGGGAGGGGATGGGAAGCGATTCAGGGCTGATAAGGTAATAACATTCTTCGGTGCCATGGTTCTCACAATAACCATATGGTCACTCCTGGGATTTCTCCTTAATTTTTTAATTCATAAGGGGATTATGATCAAAGACGGTGTCTTGATTGCTTCCCACTGGGAAATAGTGCCGCCGTGGATTACAGGTGTCCGCAAGTACATTTTTCAGATCCAAAATTTTGATATTTCATCTCTCATTGTAATTTCGTTATTTTTCGGGTCGGTTTCCCGTATTCGTGAATTTTTAAAGCGGGCAATATTGATACCTTTAACCTTCTTTCTGGTATTGCCGATCTCATTTGGCGGGAATGAATGGTGGACTACCATTCAGGATCAGGTCATTTATGATATGTCTTCCCCCGATGATAACGTAAGGGCAAAAGCACACGATTGGGCTGAAATCATTTTAGAACGTTATCCCAACCACTTACAGTGGCCGGAGATTGCGGAAAATCTTGCCAGGTATTATTATCAGGAAGGAGATTATGGTAAATCGAAAAATTTTTATCAGAGAATCATAAAGCAGCAAGGGGATCCAATTAGATGGCAGAGGGTTCTGGAGAGATCACGGACCGCCCTTAGCAGTCCTGATTTTGGAAAACCGTCTTTAGCGGGACCAAAGCCGGCAATTCCCATGGTAGATTATGAGGAATATCTCACCCACAACTGGATGACTCTTTTATCTGTAATTCGTTATTGGCAAGGTCCGAAGGTTGCTGAATCTCAGGTAAAAATTGGTTTAAAAGATCTCTCGGGCAGTGATGACAGAATCACCCTCAGTCCTCTCGTAAGTCTTGCTGATCTACATGATGCCGCACGAGGCCTCAACTATGAGGTAATGATACTGCCCGCTGAATTAAAAAAAGTGAAGGCCTTGCTCAAGGCAGGAATTCCCGTAATTCACCATTGCCACAACTCATTCAACCTGATATTTGGCTTTGATGAAAGCCGCTCAGCCCTTTTAGCCTATTCATTCATCAGCCTTTCAAAAAGGTTGATGGTGGAGAGTCGAAAAGAGGCGCAAGAAATTTTAGCAATCAAAGAGGAAGGATGCGGTGAAAGCAAAAAACGGTTGCTTCGGATTGCTCGTGAAGCGTACGGAGAATATTCAGCTGATTACTGGGAAAGTCCTGCCCTCAGATATTCCGGCCCATTCATCGCAATTATTTACCCGGCGACCAAAGCCGGTAAAATTGCGACAGCTTTAAACACAAATCCGGACACCCTTAAACAGAAAAGTGGGGGATACCTGGCCTCGCTGATCGGACTTGCTTATCTTAACCATGCCTCTCCCGTGCAAGCGGTGGAATGGGCAAAGGTAGGGGCGGAAAAGACCACTGATCCCTTGCCGTTATATATTGCTCACTTGAGCAAACTACTTTGGCAATCAAGGAATAAAAAAACCGGGAGTAAAATTCCGCTGGAAAAACAGTTCCCTGAATTGGCCCAAATTTTCACTTATTTTAACGAACCGGAAAATCTTGCCTTTCTGAAGCGCGCCCGATTGCGTTTCCAGGCGGATATTGATCATAATGTTTTCCCCCAAAATATCCCGCAGCACTATCTTCCCTTACTGGACCGTAGCAATCCTTCTGATTTAAAGCTTATTGTCAAAATAATCCAAAGGAGTCTCACATTTGACCCGGTCCAATCTCAATATTGGCAACTTCTTGCCGATACGTACGAATGGTCTGAAGATATTCCCCGGATGGTTATTGCCCTGAAGGGATTAGTTTCCTCCAATCCCCTGGATTCCAGGGCCAGGCTTCGCCTGGCATACGGCTTTGTTTTGTTGGAAAAATTTGCTGAGGCAGATGGGATACTGTCTAAAATCAATTCCAGGCAGGTGAGGTATGATGCAGATTATTTTTTTTGCAGGGGGGCGGTGGCGGAATGGGAAGGCAAAAAAGAAGAAGCGCTTGAAAAATATGAAAAAGCAGTGGAAATGCGACGCTATAAACCAATTTATTATTTGCGATATGGCAGATTGCTCCTAAAAGAGGGTATGAATAAAAAGGCGATAAAAGCCCTTGAATGGGCAGTCAGAATCGATGCCGGGGATAAGGTGACTATGGAAGCGGAAAAACTGTTATCGAGTGTGGAACGTAGGGAAACAAATAAAATCTAAGGTTACACATGAGCGGTTAAGGGAAATGATTTTATTTTTTCCCAAAAAAAATAGAGGAAAAGCACGATGGAAGAAGACGTTGATTCTTTCCGGGAGAATAATCCCACCGGGAAACCACAGGTTCCCTATCCCCTGAGACCGGGCTGGATAGTTCTGATTACCATTGTCGCCGGACTGGCTGCTTCCGGTCCCCTCACCGGTGCCGCCCTTTTTCGATGCGGTTATCGAAAATCCGGATGGTTGACGGGATCAATTCTGGGTCTTTTGGGGATCGCGATATCGCTCGGTATGTTTTTTTGGAACGGAGAATGGTACTGGTCAACGTTCATCCTTACTGTGGTTCATCTTTTCTTCGGGGTAGCAATTTTTTTCATTTTATTTCGACCCTATCGACAATATCTGGCAACCCACCCTGTCTTGCCTCAAAAACGAGGTACTTACCGGGAAGTAATTACCGGAATGGTGGGTGGTGCATTCTTGGGCATCCTTTTGGGGACGGTATGCACAGTATTTTACATACTATCTACTGATCGTCTTTTTTCAACATTGATGCCGGTTGTTTTTGAAGATGCGTTCACCGGTTTTAAGATATTTATCGGCAGTTTCTTTTTAACCATATCCGGTATAATTGCCGGCGGAATTGTCGGAAGGCTAAAACCACGAATAACTGCCGGTCAAATGATTCTTTACGGGCTGATATTAATCTTCGCATATTTTTCCTGGTTGATAACATTGGAAATTTTAATTGCCGTCCCGGGCTTTCAGGCCGGGGTGGCCACCGGGGAAGGGTGGAAAGCGGTTATGGCCCCCTTGCTGCTGGGCAATTTTTCTATTGGATTTTGGTGGCCGGCCTTCCTGCTTTTTTTTATAATTTCCTCCCCCGGCAAGTTGGGGAAGTTTGGGCGTACTTTTCAAGTAGTGGGGATCAATTTTGCAGCTGGGGTTACCCTATGCATAACCCTTGGATATCCTGCCGATATTTTTCTTTCCATGGGACGCCATTATGAACGGGAGGCCCTTACTATTAAAGCCATGTGGTGCTATGAGCATGGCCTGAGGAAAGAACCGAAGGAAAGAATTGCCTCCTATCTCCAGTACCGGGTAGCCCTCTCGAATCATAAATTGGGAAATGAGGATAAAGCAAAACAGGGGTTTAGACGGGTCGTGGCTAAATACACCTCCAATAAAAAACTGGTTAAAAAATCGAATCAATTTCTTGATAACCTGGATCAATCAACCGGTAGAAATCGGGTTGTTCTGTCCGGGGTTGAATCCTGCACCGAATATAAAGGGGGTTATTGTGTACCCAATTCGCTGGCGTTGGCTATGAAGTATTGGGGCTCAGACGTCACTCCCAGAATAATTGGAAGACGGATTACCGGCCTGGGAAGCGGCACATTCATCGTTAACCAGAAGTGGTTTGCCGAACAAGCGGATTTTCGGCATGATTTCCTCCCCATGGCCAATTTGGATGATATTAAAAAATGCATTGATAAGGGTTTTCCCGTGCTTGTCTATGTACCGTCCCATGTATTTGCCATTGTGGGTTATGATGAAGCCCTGGGAACTTTTGTAACCTACGATGTGGCTACCCATGACGTTTGGGTGGAGTATATTCAGAAAGATTTTATTAAAGCTTGGAAAAAGCAGGCAACCACGCTGGTTTTAGTTTATCCTCCGGAAAAAGCCGGTTTGATTCCTGAAAACATTCGCAAGAGATTGGTTCGCTTAAGTGACGGGTATCTCCATTTTCAACTTCATTTTTTTGATACTCCGACCGGTTCCATTTCCATCCCCCATCTTTTTAAGGCCGCCGGTGATACCGGTGAATTTTTCTTTCCCATCACCATCCTTTATGCTGATTTTCCCGGATTGAGACAAACCATTTCGGAAAAATACGATAACGAAGTCATCATCAATGGAATAAAAGGCTATTTCTGGAATGATTTCGATGAGGGTATCCACCTTTGGGGTCAACGGCACAATGAGCGCTGGGCCTGGCCGGATTGGGCGCTTCGATTTAGTATGGAATATCTGACCATCCATCAGCAGTTTGATCTGATGAAAGATTTGATTGATCGGGTCGATGAAGTGGGACAGGTAAGCAAAGGGATGCTGGCTAAAATCGGAATGATTAATTTAGCTTGCGGTGAATTTAAGGAGGGCCTTGACCGTTTGGAGCGAGCTGGGAAAGCTGCGAAACCATTTTATGTTGGGCTTGCTAATTTAAAAATTAAAAATCATCCGGAAGCGATTCGGGAACTGGTTAAAACCATAAAAGGGGGTAAAGGTAAATTTGCGATGGGAAGAAATGGGTTGGAACCAGGGAAAAGTTGCCGGCAATTATTCCAAAGGAATAGTTTTTTTGATGATTCAAAAAATCGATTTACTTTGGACGAATATGGATTCCCGAAACTGGCGGTGGCTAATTTGATCTTAATAAAAAGGGGGGAATACGGAGAGAGCAGGGAAGATTTGGAGGAAATCTGGGAGGAATGGGTCCACCACTTTCCCCTTGATGCCCCCGTTGCCAATGCCCTCGTGAAATTACTTGAAATGCGAGTTAAAAAAATAGATAAAAAGAGGGATACTGTTTTATATCAGCGTTTAAATCGAAAGCTTAAGTTAGCTAAAAGCCGTGCTGCCCGCTACAGTATTGCATCTTTTTCTTCCCCGGGAAAAAGCCGTGATTTTTCGTCGACCAGATGACTTTTCTTTCCCGAAAAATATC
>DAOWNY010000118.1 GCA_030642325.1 Deltaproteobacteria bacterium | reverse complement strand
TTTTGCATTCACCACGGAAATCCCGCAGGATATCTTCCCGGCTTTCCTATCTCCATTATAGCTATCCATTTCTTATTTACCTGATTGTTCTAGTTCCGGACCCAAATTGCCATAAGTCCTGTTTATTGACTTAGAAGTCAAAATATTGACATTTTGACGAGTTTCCAAGAATTTTCATTAAAATTGGATATAGTCTTTAAGAAGAAATGATCAGGGGTTTCCCTCTGGTTTATAGAGATACTATAGAACATGGCTGTTTGATCCGTATCCGGCATGAGGTACAGATGGCCTCGCCCCCCGGCCTCCCTTTTGCCTTTGGTCCCGGGATATGACAAGAGTCAAGGATTTTTTGCTGCTCCAATGACTTTTTTCAAAGAAGGATAGCCGGTAATCCAAACACTGATTACAGGATTAATAACCGCCGGTTGGAAACAATTGATTACAAGCGGGCTTTTTTAGTTTTGGCATATAACTTGCTAAAATTAATACTAATAACAAAATGCAATCCGAAATTTATTTTATTCCTTAATCGTAACCTTAAAAATTGGAGATTTGAGTGGCGGGTGATGAGGCGGATTTGAAAAGAGGAAATATTCCATGCAATTTTGCAAAATCAATGGAAAATAAAACTGTATTAATCACCGGGGCGGATGGATTTATAGGTTCTCACCTCACCGAAATGCTGGTGGATCACAAAGCTAAAGTAAGGGCCCTCAGTTATTATAACTCATTCAATAATTGGGGGTGGCTGGAGGAGGTGGATTGTCAAGACAAGATAGAGGTGTTAACAGGGGATGTGAGAGATGCCCATTTTTGTAAAGATATTACCAGGGATGCGGATATCATCTTTAATCTTGCCGCCCTCATTGCCGTTCCATATTCCTATCGCGCACCTGACAGCTATGTAGAAACCAATATCAGAGGAACGCTGAACATTTGTCAGGCCGCTCTGGAAAATGGCTGTTGTGAGCGCTTGATTCATACCTCCACCAGTGAAGTATATGGAACGGCAAAATACGTGCCCATTGACGAAAAGCATCCCTTTTCGCCACAATCTCCCTACAGTGCCAGCAAAATCGGAGCAGATGCTATTGCCGTCAGTTTCCATCATGCCTTTGGACTGCCGGTTATTATCGCCCGGCCTTTTAATACTTATGGACCCAGACAGTCGGCACGAGCGGTGATTCCAACGATCATAACCCAGATTGCCGGCGGTAAAAAGGAGATTAAGCTGGGGGACGTCACCCCCACCCGGGATTTTACCTATGTGCCGGACACATGTCATGGTTTAATTGCTCTGGCCGAGAATGAAGAGTCAGTGGGACAAACAGTTAACATAGGATCCAATCGTGAAATATCCATCAAAGATATTGCGATTATGATTAAAACCCTCATGAACAGGGAAGTAAAATTGATTACCGAACAAGAGCGAATTCGTCCGGGAAGCTCCGAAGTTTTCAGGTTAAGGTGTGATAATGGAAAACTGAAGAGATTAACCGGGTTTGAGCCGCACTACAGTCTTGAAGAGGGGTTAAAAGAAACAATCCAATGGTTTACCAGGCCATCCAACTTAGCTAAATTTAAAGTGGATATCTACCATGTCTAAAAGGGCGGTTATACTGGCGGGAGGTAAGGGAAAAAGGTTGCATCCCTATACGGTGGTTTTCCCTAAACCTCTCATGCCCATCGGAGATTACCCCATTCTGGAGGTGGTTATCCGTCAGCTTGCCTATTACGGATTTGATCATATCACTCTGGCGGTAAACCATCAGGCGGATATCATTAAGTCATATTTCAACTCGGGCGAAAAATGGGGAGTATGCATTGATTATTCGGTGGAGAGGACTCCTCTGGGAACCATAGGCCCCCTGCGGTTGATTAACGACCTGCCGGCCCATTTTTTGGTTATGAACGGGGATATCCTTACTGACTTCGATTATGGCAAATTGTTTGAATTCCATCTGCAAGATCAAGATATTTTGACGGTGGCCTATTATCAGAGAAAGCAGTGTGCCGACTATGGTGTTTTGGAAATCGATGATTCCGGAATACTTCGTGGTTTTAGAGAAAAGCCCATCGTCAAATTTAATGTAAGTATGGGGATTTACGCAGTCAGCAGAGAAGTATTGGATTTCATCCCCGAGCAGCAGGTTTACGGATTTGACCAGTTAATGCTGGATCTCATCAAGGCCGATAAACCGGCCGGCATTAAAAAATTTGACGGTTACTGGCTGGATATCGGTCGTCCGGATGATTATACTAAAGCCGTTGACGAATTTGAACTATTGAGGGACAAGTTTATAAAATGCAGACCGTTTTATTCACCAAAACTAAAAAATTTATCGGCAGTGGTTTAAAGTCGGAAAAAAATAACAGGTAGCATTATTGTCGGGGTTCATCGGGCTGTTGCCGATTTTAACCGGTAATCCAGGTATTCATTTTGCGATGGGATCAAACAGATTAGCGAATCACGGAAGGGGAGGGCGCTTGGGCAAGAAATATCTGCCAATTAATAAGGGCAATTATTCCATGGAAACCGTGGAACGGGAAAAATTGTTCGAAAAATATCTGGGGGAAGGCTGGGAAGAAGAATATCAGTCCTATCGAAGCAATTGGATCAAATTTGCCGACGAACAATATGTTTCCGAATATCCGTTGCTGGTTGATCTGGAAATATCTTCTCTCTGCAATCTTAATTGTCCCATGTGCTACACTATTACCGAGAGATTTAAAAACAGGGTAAATACTAAATTAATGAATTTTAAGCTTTTCACTAAACTGATCGACGAAATCAGTGGAAAAGTACCTGCCGTACGACTCAGCCTGAGAGGAGAGCCCACGATTCATAACCGGTTTATTGAGTGTATAAGGTATGCAAAGGCTAAAGATATTAAGGAAGTATCCTTTTTAACCAATGGAAGTAAATTGTCCCCCGGTTATTTTAAAAAGGTTCTTGAGGGCGGTGCCGATTGGATAACCATCTCCTTTGACGGGCTGGGAGAGACTTACGAAAGAATTCGCCGTCCGTTAAAATATGAAAAGATGCTTAATCGAATTAAGGGGATGAAGGAGATCAAGAACCGACTGAAAACTAATAAACCGGTCATTAAGATTCAGTCGGTATGGCCGGCCATCCGCAGCAACCCGGAGATTTTTTACGAAACTTTTGTTCCTTATGTGGATTTAATAGCCTTCAATCCCATCATCACTTATTTTGGAAAAGATGAAGATATTTCTTACGAGAAGAATTTTCTCTGCCCCCAATTATACCAAAGACTGGTTATAGGTGCTGACGGGCTTGCCATGATATGTTCCAATGATGAAGATAATTCGGTGGTAGCAGGTGATACCAACCGGGAAACTATCCATGACATCTGGCATGGGGAAAAACTTGGCCGTATCCGGGATCTCCATGGTAAAAAAGACGGTTTTATGGAATTATCGGTGTGCAGAAGCTGTTATTTACCCCGATTAACCGAAGATAGTGAAAGCGCAACAGTTGGGGGACGAAAATTTATCATCAGGAATTATGTTAATCGCAACCAGGGAATCGGGATGCGGGCCAATGGGGATACGGAAGAAGATATCTTAATTCGGGAAGACTTCGGCTGATGGAGACGGGAATAATCTTACAGGCCAGGATCGGCTCCCGCAGACTCCCGGGGAAGGTGTTAAAGACCGTTGGAAAAAGGGTGCTGCTTGAGCACATCATTTTTCGACTTACATTTTTACAGCATCCGGTAAACTTAGTCCTTGCCACAAGCGAGCTGCCCCGGGATGATGTGCTGGCGGATTTTTGTGAGGAGCGGAGCCTGAATTGTTTCAGAGGTGATGAGCGTGATGTTTTGGATCGCTTCTATCAATGTGCCTTCCAGCATCAATTCCGGCAGATAATTCGTCTCACCGGTGATAACCCCTTTTATGATATTGAAGAGCTGGATCGTTTAATTAATTTGCACATTAAAAAGGGTGCAGACTATTCCCATTCATTGAACGTCTTGCCGGTTGGTTCCGGAGCAGAGATCTTCACCTTTAAGGCCCTGGAAAGAAGTTTTTTTTACGGAACAAAGCCAAACCACCGGGAACATGTCAATGAATATATCCTGGAAAATCCCCAGCAGTTTTTAATCGCAACTTTGAAAGTTCCCTTTAAAAAAAATCGACCGGATATCCGTCTTACCATCGATACTAAAGAAGACTACCGACTGCTTTGTTCCATAGCAGAAGGCAGCAGGCACGATTATCTCACCACTGAAGAAGCGATCAGGTTATATCTGGAGACTAAAGATAATCTGTAATGAAAATTACTGATGCGGAAATGAAGCCATGATTGCCATTTGTGTTGAATCTTCCCATCAAAAAGGGATGGGGCATCTTTTTCGATCTTTAACTTTAGCGAACTACCTTATTTCAAAAAATGAAAATTGCCTGGTAATCATTAATGACCACCAGCCCTCCCTTGTCAAACTGGAAGAAGCGGGAATATTGTATCGGATAGTAGACTTATCAGACATGAAGAGCAACTGGGAAGGCGGGATGATCGAAGAATACGGAATAAAGATGTGGGTCAATGACAGGATGGATACCGACATCAGACATGCCGCCCAGGTTAAAAGACATGACATTCCGCTGATTACCTTTGATGATCGAGGGAGCGGGGCACGGCTTTCCGATCTGCATTTTGCCGCACTATCTTTTGATCCGGACGATCAAATTAGAGGCAGGAAGATATTCACCGGGATTGATTATCTTATTATCAATCCTGAAACAGCGAGTCACCGACGCCAAAGGACCACCGTTAATAAAATCATAGTCTCAATGGGAGGGAGCGATACTTACGGGGTGACAATCAAGCTGGTGGAAATTCTTAAGAAGATTGGACAAAGTGCTGCTGTTCACATCGGTCCGGCTTTTTCGCACCAGAGGGAATTGGAACAGGTGGTGGAAAAAAACTTTCCGGTTTTAAGCAATCCCGTTTCTTTGATAGAAACGTTTCATCGGTTTGATCTGGCCATTACCGGTGGAGGAGTTACCCCCTTTGAGGCCAATGTATCAGGTCTGCCCTGTATTGTGGTTGCTAATGAAATTTGGGAGATTCCCATTGGCCGGTTCATTCATTCCATAGGCTCTTCCTGTTTTTCCTGCCATCATGACTATTTAACCACCCCGATTATGGTAGAGTCACTGGCGAAAGCAGAATCCAACCTTGAATCCATGAGTCGTCAGGGGATGACCGGTATTCCTGTTAATGCACTGGATAAAATTTATCGGGAAATTCAATATGTTATCTAAGACCGTGGTTATCCGCCAACCCGATTTTATGCCCTATTTGGGTTTTTTTCATCGGTTATTGAAGACTGACTTATTTATCATACTTGATAATGTCCAGTTCTCCACCGGTAGTTGGCATAACCGGGATAAAATCAAAACTTCCCATGGTGAAAAATGGCTTAGCATCAGCATCAAAAAGGCATCACGGGGGACAAAAATAAATGATATATTACTCTCAAATGAGGTGGAATGGAGAAATAACAATTTAACTCTTATCCGGGAAAATTATCGTAAGTCGCCATATTTTAATGAAATATTTCCTCACCTTGAGATGTTATATGGTTTTGAGTGTTTGAAGATGTTTAATTTTAATCTGGAATCCATACGGATGCTGATGAAATTATTTGGTTTAAATACGGCAATGAATTCGGCAAGTATGCTCAATGCGCGCGGGCGTAGTAATGAATTGCTGGTGGATATTCTCCAAAAAGTGGGGGCAACCCATTATTTATCCGGT
>DAOWNY010000065.1 GCA_030642325.1 Deltaproteobacteria bacterium | reverse complement strand
TGGCTAAAAGCGCACCAATTGGTGATAGAGGTCTATCGTATTACAAGGGGGTTTCCCTCTGATAAGCGTTTTCAACTTGTATCTCATTATTCGAAGGTCTGTTGCATCAGTTCCAGCAAATATTGCCGAGGGATGCGGGAGAAATGGTGATCGTGAGTTTTCTCGATTTTCTTGAGCATTGCCGCCGGCTCAGCCGGTGAAACAAAAATATCATATTCTTCTTGCACATGATCTAAGACTTATAGGAAAGAACGATTACTTGGAATTAGATCGGCAAATGTAACGAGATCAAGCGGATGTTGAATGGTCTCATGCAAAAGCTAATAGCTAATACCTAACTGCAAGGTCGAACTATTACAATATGAAGAGCGCAAAGCAGTGAACCCATGAATCCGAGCAGTTGCAATGTATGAAGAATTCTACGGCCTGAAAGAAAACCCCTTCAATCTTACCCCTGATCCCCAATTCCTTTTTTTGAGTAAAAGGCATGCCGATGCATTCAAATACCTGATCTACGGCATCAAGGTGAGAAAGGGATTCATTCTGGTGACCGGAGATGTGGGAAGCGGTAAGACCATCATCTGCCGGGCTTTATTGGGTAAGCTTGGAAAAGAGGTGGACACGGCTTTAATATTAAACCCCCAAATTTCCGAAAAGGAGTTGATGGCTGCGATCATCGAAGACCTGGGGATGGAGAGGGAGGGAGACAATGAGAACGAACTGCTTGGCCAGCTGAGGAGTTATCTTCTAAAAAAGTTGAGCCAGGGAGGTAATGTAGCAATAATTATCGATGAGGCCCAAGATCTCTCTTTTGAAGTATTAGAAAAGATTCGTTTACTTTCCAACCTGGAGACTGAAAAGGAGAAACTGCTTCAGATTATTCTGGTGGGGCAGTCGGAGCTGGAAGAGAATTTGAAGAAACCGGAAATGAGGCAGGTAAACCAGAGAATTGCGGTCAGATACAGGCTTGGCCCGTTGAGAAGGGAGGAGGTTAAGGAATATATCCGGCATCGGCTCAGGATAGCCGGGGCAGGTGGGGATTTATCCTTTAGCCGGGGTGCGTTGAGAAGTATTTTCAAATATACCCGGGGTATTCCACGGGTCATCAATCTGGTTTGCGATCGGGTTCTTCTGGCCGGCTATTACGCAGGCACTAAAAATATCACTTCTCCTCTGGTTTTGACGGCCATTTCCGACTTAAGGGGGGATTATTCCCGATTTCCCGGGACCAGGTTAACCTGGGGGCTGAGCAGTCTTTTATTTATTTTAGTAATGGGTGGTTTATTTATGTGGTATCAGGGGGGAACTCCGGTATGGACGAAAAATTCGATTTTATCTCCCCTGACAAAAGTGATGACGGGAAAAGAGACCTGCCCCGGCGAAGAAGAGTTAAAAACGGGAAAAGAGACTTGCCTTGGGGAAGAAGAGTTAAATAAAAAAGAGGAAAATTTTCTGCCGGTGTCAGCCGGGATGGATGATGTTGACCTTGGGGTCACGGGGGACGCAAGCGATTATAAACTTATTGCTTTCAATAAATTACTGAACCTCTGGGGAATAGATGATCAGTTTTTTGTTAAAAAAGGATTGTTGCCGGACGTGGGGGAAGATCATTTTTGGCTCGGGCCGGAGGCGAAAAAGCATGGTTTTGAGGTAAACTACTTTAATACAAACCTTGGTGCACTTAAAGGCTGGGATATCCCCTGTATTTTATCGGGAATAAAATCCGGGGCAGGTGACCGGGAGATTTGGGTGGTGTTGCAGAAAGTTTCTGATGTAAGAGCCACTATATTTCACCCCACTTCAGGTGAGACGGAAATCTCCAGGGAAGAATTGTCGAAAAGATGGGGAAACGAGGCAATCATTTTCTGGAAGAACCTTGATTCCTCTGATTTTATTCTCCAGCCGGGAATGGAGGGGGAAGGGGTGGAAAGATTTGCCGAAAAATTGAAAGCACTCGGTTATTTTAAAGGAATCCCGCCCAGGAGCACATACGATCGGGAGATGAGGCAGGTGGTAGTTCATTACCAGAGGGAGCACGGGTTGGTAGTTGACGGGATCATCGGCCCCCGTACTAAAATGGTCATCTACCGCATGCTGGATCCCCATTATGCCCCCAGCCTGAGTTCGGAGTAAATCGACCGGTGCGGTCAGGTATTAGCTATTTAAGTGTTAGCTTGTGCATGAAACCATTCAACATCCGTTTGATCTCGTTACATTTGCCGATCTAATTCCAACCTTAAGTTGAGCGATCAGCCGTCGGCACACAAACGTTTAGCTTTGAAAAACCGGGTATTACGGGAGCTTGAAGTAACACCCAATGGGTGAAAATTTGTACCAGCAAAATATCCTGTGATCATTTTGGCTAATAGCTAACCGCTAAAGGCTAAGTGCACAGCTTGAAATAAATTACGTATGAATTATGGAGTCCCGGGTGAGCTTATTGTATCGGACATTAAATAAAAAAATAGTTGGAGAAGATAACTCTTATCCGGCAAAAGATGCGCCGCTACCCCTTAAAGACGTAATATTAAAAAAGGTCAAGAAAAGGAGCAGGCTTAGGGGTTTTGTGCTTGTGACGGCGGGAATCTCAACCCTGTTCGCCGCCTTTTTTTTAATGGAGAATACCGGGGAGAAAATAAAAACGGGAGAAAGCCCCGTTTCTGCCGTCAATTTATCCGTTTCGATGATTGACGATGGCGATCCTGATCAAAACGGCCTGGCGGATTGCCTGGTAAAGGGATATTTCCATTACAGCCAAAAAGATTGGGATAAAGCATTAATGGAATTTGAGCGGGGCGTCGCAGGTAAATCAGAACAGCCTGCGTTTTATAATGATTTGGGTGTCGTCTATTATCAAAATGGAAAAATAGATATGGCCATCGAAAAAATCAGAGAATCCGTTCGCCTAAATTCCGATTACCCGGAGGCACATTTCAACCTGGCAATAATTTTGGAAGAGAAGGGAGACTTTGCCGAAGCCATGAAGCATTATCGAAAGTTTGTATCCCTGGCAAAGGATCACTATCCTTCCCTGGCGGGGGAGATCAGGTATTACCTGTTTCATGAGTAAGGGTTTTCACCCATGTTTTAAAACAGCTTCTAACCCTTGGTTTGAACAAAATTTGGCGTTTTGCCGTGGCTTGATGAGTAAAATAAAATGGCTATCTTGTTCGCTCAGAGAAGATATTGAGAACTGTTTTCCGTATCCGTGAGGGGTTACAGTTTTTTATTGGTTGCAGGAGGTAACATCAAATGGCCCAAGGCTACATGGGGGACTACAAACAGCTGGGGACTTATTTGCTGGATGAGGGTTTAATTAAGAACGACCAATTGAATCAAGCCCTGAAGCGGCAAGAGGAATCAGGGGGACACCTGGGTGATATCCTGGTTGATATGTGGCTTATCCCAGAGGAGGTTAAGCTGCGGTTTTTAGGAAAGCAGATGAATATTCCTTCCATTTCCCCAAAGGATATGCTGCAAATAGACCTGGAAGTTGCCCGGTTGATCCCGGCGGAGGCGGCCCGGCAGTATACGGCGATTCCCATCGCTGAAAAAGATGAAGTCTTGACCGTTGTTATGGCTGATCCTTTTGATGTAATAGCCCGGGATAATCTGGGAAAGATTCTGGGCAGAAAGATTAACCCGGTGATTGGTTCGAAGAAGTCCATAGAAGAGCAGATTGATCTGGTTCATAAGAAGGAAGGAACAATGGGGATGTTGGGGGAGGTTCTGGGGGACCTTTCCGATATTCAGTTTGAGTTGAAGAAGGATGAAAAGGAAGAAATAGCCGTAGATGTTATGCAGCTGAGAGAGCAGGCCAAAGAAACCCCCCTGGTAAGATTGGTTAATTATATTATTGCCAATGCGGTGAGCAAACGGGCAAGCGATGTTCATATTGAGCCCCTGGAAGATAAGGTGGAAGTCAGATATCGGATTGATGGGGCGATGTACAGTGTGCTTACCCCTCCCAAATATCTCCATATGACCATTGTTTCCCGGATAAAGGTGCTGGCCGAAATGGACCTGGCGGAAAGAAGATTGCCCCAGGATGGACATTTCATTGTTCGGGTTGATCAACGGGAAATGGACATCAGGATTTCCACCCTTCCGACTTTATTTGGAGAAAAGGTGGTGATGCGGATTCTGGATAAGACTTCTTTTTTGCTGGGTTTAAAACAGTTGGGTTTTGAGGAGGAAGATCTGACAATGTTTAGAAAAATTATTTTCCGGAACCATGGATTGATTCTTTTAACCGGTCCCACCGGTAGCGGGAAATCAACCACGCTCTATTCATCTTTAAACGAGATCAAGTCTTCCGACAAAAATATAGTGACCATCGAAGATCCGGTCGAATGTCATATCAAAGGCATTCATCAAGTTCAGGCCAATCCGAAAATCGGCTTTAACTTTATAACCGGTTTTCGGGCAATCCTCCGGCAAGACCCGGATATAATAATGGTTGGAGAAATAAGGGATACTGAAACAGCGGATATTGCGATCAGATCTTCTTTAACCGGACATCTGGTTTTGAGTACATTGCATACCAATGATGCAGTGGGGACCATAATACGATTGGTAAATATGGGAATAGAGCCGTTTTTAGTTTCTTCCGCTCTCGCTTTATCTGTTGCTCAGCGGTTAGTAAGAAGAATCTGTTCGTATTGTAAAGAGATATATTCTCCTCCCCGGGAGATGCTAAGGGCTTTAAATATGGATGACAAGAATCCGGGAAACACCGTTTTTTATCGGGGAAAGGGCTGCGAAAGATGCGGCTATACCGGGTATTATGGGCGGGTAGCACTCTTTGAAATGGTAGAAATGAAACAGGCCTTGAGAAATCTGGTTTTGGACAATGCTTCACCTGAGGTTTTAAAAAACAAGGCAATTGAAATGGGGATGATTACTTTAAGCATGAATGGAGTAATAAAAATTCTGAAGGGGATTACCACCATTGAAGAGGTGATTAGAGCCTGTTTTGAAGGGGATTAATTTTATTATGCCAAGCTACGGATATATTGCCAGAGATAAAAATGGAAGCGAGGCCAAAGGCAGGATGGAGGCAGGAGATGAAGAGACCTTGATAAAATTGTTGCATCTAAAGGGGCTGACCGTCATAACCCTTTCGGAAAAGGGGATAGCAACCACCGGTAAACGGTCCTTCGGGCCTATATTTTCTCCTCTTTTTGGTGGATTCGGCATCAAAATAAAGACCGAGGCCCTCCTGATTTTTGTAGAGCAGTTATCAGTCATGGTCAGCGCCGGCATCCCCCTTTTAAGAATTCTAAAAAGCTTGAGCCAGGATACCTCAAATAAAAAATTTAAAGGTATATTGGAAAGACTGTCCTCGGATGTAAGCATGGGCTCGAGTTTTTCCGGCGCTTTGGCAAAATTTCCCACCGTGTTTAGTCAACTTTTTGTTGATCTTGCCAAGGCGGGAGAGGCTACCGGTAAATTGGAACTTACCATGAACCAGCTGGCTGATTACATGGTATCGAGAGCGAACATTGGAGGTAAGATCAGGTCGGCCCTTGTCTATCCCATCATTATTACCGTATTTTCTCTCATGGTGGTAATGGTGCTGGCACTGTGGATCATACCAAAATTTAAAGGTATTTATGAGGGAATGGGGGCTGACCTCCCTATTCCCACTAAGATTTTGCTCGCAACTTCCGACGTTATGCAGACCTACTTTGTTGTCGGGTTATGCCTGGCCGGGTTGGGAGGAGTTGCCGGCCTGCTTTTTCTGAATACTCTCCAGGGAAGAAGAATTTTTGATAAGTTCAAACTTCTCTTACCGACTGTTGGTATAATGCTTAAAAAAAATTCATTGTCGATATTTTGCCGGACGATGGGGATCCTTCTTAGCAGCGGTATAACGGTTATTCAGGCCATTGAGATGTCTTGTCGTTCGGTGGATAATAAGATAATTGAAGAGGCTTTGCTAAGAACCGCCGAGCGGATCGAGAAAGGGATGAGTATCGTAGACAGCTTTAGGCAAGAAAAAATATTTCCGGTGATGTTGATCCAGATGATCGCATCAGGAGAAGAGACAGGGAATTTAGAGAACACAATTGTGAAGGTATCTGATTTTTACGATCGACAGTTGAATGCCTTTGCTACCGCTTTTACCGCTTTAATTGAGCCGGTCCTGCTGTTTATAATCGGGTCCATGGTTGGGGGGATGGTTATTGCGCTGTTTTTACCCATGTTTAAGATGGGTGCGGTGCTGCACTAAGGATTTTTTGGAGGATAGACTCGAATCACCGTATTACTAAAATTTTAGTTAATGATGCCGGCAGACTGAATGTGGAGTTACAAAAAAATTCCCCTTTTTTTCCGAAGGGGTTGAAAAAAAATATGGTTGCCGGTCAGTTGGGAAGATCGGTCTAAATTTTTTCCGGTTTAAAAAGTTGAGCCAGGGAGTTTTCAATTAATTGGATGTTTTGTCGGAGTTTTTTTGCACGGTAGTGAAAAAGCAGAATGATAATTTATTAGCAATTACTTCCGGCGGATTGCTTATCCTCATCTTTCCCAATTTTGCGTTTGGACTGCTTGCCTGGGTAGCGCTTGTTCCCCTCTTTTTTGCCATAAAAAATAAAAATTTATTAAATAGTTTTAGGTTGGGAGCAATTACCGGGCTGATCCACTTTGGAGGGATTTTATACTGGATTACTCCCACGGTGGTTAATTACGGGCATCTTTCCCGGCCCGTCGGCTTCTTGGTTTTTATCTTACTGATTCTTTATTTAAGTCTATATATGGCAGCCTTTACTTCACTGCTTACCGTAATAAAAATACGGATGGGAGTTAGTTTTGGGATATCCGCACCCTTTTTATGGGTTTGCCTCGAATACTTAAGGGCAATTCTTTTTTCAGGTTTTCCCTGGGAAAGTCTTGGTTATTCTCAATTCATGAATCCTTTAATTATTCAAATTGCCGATATTACAGGGGTTTACGGAGTAAGTTTTCTGATAGTCCTTGTTAATTCCACTGTATTCGGCATTATCTGTTTAAAAGAAAGAGAGGAGGCGGATCAGTTAGCCAGGTATGGATCAGTTACTCTGATTATCCTTTTTTTGGTCGTTGGCTACGGCTACTGGAGATTGCAGGCAATAAATGCTGCTTCAGACGGATCAGGGACGATAAAAATCGGCCTCATTCAGGGGAATATTGATCAAAAAAGGAAGTGGGATCCCAGTTTCCAGCAAGAGACGATTGACGTTTATCGTGAGTTAACTTATAGGGCAGCCGATGGGGGGTTGGATCTTGTTGTCTGGCCGGAGACGGCAACACCCTTCTATTTCCAGGAGCACGAACAATATCGTCCATTTATTACCAACATACCAAAGACGATCCAGGCCTTCCTTTTGTTCGGGACCCCTGCTTACGACTATCGGGAAGATAAAGTAATCTATTTTAATAGGGCATATCTGATCAATCCCCGAGGAGCGATTCAGGGTAAATATGACAAAATTCACCTGGTGCCCTTTGGGGAATATGTTCCCTTGAGAAGCTTACTTTTTTTTATAAAAAAGATGGTGGAAGAGGTTGGTGATTTTACCCCCGGAGACAGCACTGAACCCCTGCAGGCATCTTTTGGGAAATTCGGCGTTTTAATCTGCTTTGAAGGTATTTTTTCAGATCCAAGCCGCAAATTTGTGAAGAAAGGAGCGGATTTCCTGGTAAACATTACTAATGATGCATGGTTTGGGAAGAGCAGCGCTCCCTTTCAGCATTTATCGATGGTTATTTTTCGAGCAGTGGAAAATAGAGTTTTTGTCGTTAGATCTGCCAATTCCGGAATTTCTGCCTTCATTGATCCCTTTGGGAGGATAGTGTCAAAAACCTCAATATTTTCTCGGGAATTTTTAACCGGTAGAATAAAATTGACAAAGAACAAATTAACCTTTTATACTGCCCATGGCAATGTTTTTGCGCACCTCTGTATTGCCGTATTTTTAACCCTGGTTTTTATTATGACACACCGCAAAAGGAGAAAAAATGATTGATGAATTGAAAAAGAAATTAGAGGTGTTGAGAGCTAAGCTTGATGCCCTTCGAGGTTATCTTTGACATTGAGGAAAAAGAGAAGAAGGTGGTTGAACTGGAAAAAATAATCGCCAAACCCGACTTCTGGGAAGATAGTGATAAATATAAAAAAACATTGCGAGACAAGAAGATAATTACCGATGCCATCGGTCTCTGGAAAAGAGAGAATGATTATCTTGAAGAGACCACACTCCTTTTTCAGATGGCCAGGGAAGAAGATGACCTCCAGGAAATGGGGGAAGTGGAAAACAGGGTAAACCTTTTTGAGGTAAAGATCAGGGATCTGGAGTTGAAGCAAATAATGAGCGGAGAGGATGATATCAGCAACGCCATCATTAACATCCATTCCGGCGCAGGGGGGACCGAGGCACAAGATTGGGCCGAGATTCTTTTTAGAATGTACCTACGTTTTGCAGAACGAAAGAATTACAAGACCCAAATTCTCGACTATCAGCCCGGTGATGAGGCTGGCATCAAGAGTGTAACTTTTATTGCTTCCGGGGAATATTCATATGGTTATATAAAGGCTGAGGTGGGAATTCACAGGCTTGTCCGGATATCTCCCTTTGATGCCGGAAAACGGAGGCACACCTCCTTTGCATCAGTCTTCGTCTATCCTGAACTGGATGACAACATAGTAGTTGAGGTTGATGAATCAGATTTGAGAATCGATACTTATCGGGCCAGCGGGGCAGGGGGGCAGCATGTAAATAAAACTGATTCTGCCGTAAGAATTACCCATTTGCCTTCCGGTATTGTGGTGCAATGTCAGGGTGAAAGATCCCAGCATAAAAATCGAGCGACTGCCATGAAGCTATTGAAGTCAAGGCTTTATGAGCAAGAGAAGAAAGAAAAAGCAGAGAAGATGGACGAACTCCATAAAAATAAGAAGGATATTGCCTGGGGGAGCCAAATTCGTTCTTATGTAATGCATCCCTATCAAATGGTGAAGGATCATCGGACAAAAATTGAGACGGGGAATGTCAGCGATGTCCTGGACGGAAACCTCGACCGGTTTATCGAGGCTCTGCTGTTGCAGAAAGGATAGTTAGATAACACAAACATCACTGACCATTCAAG
>DAOWNY010000367.1 GCA_030642325.1 Deltaproteobacteria bacterium | reverse complement strand
GATTCCGGTGAGATTGTCGGCCGGGCAATTCCCCCCTTATCAAAAATATGAAGGACCGGTCCGCCCCGGAATAATAATCAATCAGCAAAATCTTCAACAGTACGAGGAAGAACTTGCCAACTTACTGCCACCGGCCAACTTGCAGTGGTACCTCCTTGGCTTAAAAAAGGGACTCGTAACCATGCCGGTTGTGGAGACAAAATTTTTTCCTCCGTCAAAGGGATACCAGGAGGCTACCCGTAAATATTCAAAAAATTGCAAAGTCGAGTCCAATAACCAGCTGTCCGGATGGGTGGCGGGAACCCCCTTTCCCGATCCAAAGACAGTTTTGGAACTGGCCTGGAATTGCTATCCGGAGATTTCCCATGGTTCTTCGGCTGATGACACCAAGATGCCGGAAACGAAATTCAGTTGGTTTAACATATATAAATATGAAAAATATTTTAGTTGGTGGCATTGTAAGAAAAAGTTTATGGGCCGCACAGACATCAGTCCTCTTCCCCAGGTAAAGACGTCGGAAAGCAGCAGTGTGTCCAGTAAGGAAACCATGTTTATCACTCAACCCTTTGAGGCAAGGGGGTTTAGCATGATCAGGATTCGTTACTGGGATATCAACAAGACAGATGATGTCTATTCCTATATTCCGGCGATTCGCCGGGTGCGGCGTTTAACCGGAGCGGATGTTAACGATCCGGTATTGGGGAGCGATGCCATCCAGGATGATTTTGAAGTCTGGCGACAGAAATTCTCTTCCCTGATGACATTCAAGGTTACGGAATGCCGTGATTTTCTGGCTCCGTGTACCTATACGGTGAGACCTCCCGAGCTATGCAAGGGACTCCCCTGTTTTCAGGTAAATTGGGAGCTCCGCCCCATGTGGGTAATGGAGATCATGATTAATGATCCCGATTATATGTACTCCCGGCGGATTATTTACATCGATAAAGAAGAAGGTAATTTCACAATTTACTGGGGAGAACAGTACGATCAGCGGGGAAGGATGTGGCGTGCTAACGGCCAGGGAGCAGTGGCTGATAACGGAGACGGATTGCGTAACTTGTTTGCATGGATGTATATGAACTGCATTACTGATCACTATACAGCTATGGATATGAGGCCTGCTCCTGATTTTACTCCCCTGGACCCGGCGAAGATTTTTAGTTTTAAGGGTCTTTTGAGGAGAGCCCGTTAGTTTTTATCGGATTGAGAAACAAATAATGTAACCGTTCACGGTTCACGGTTTTTTTTCAATGAAATGAATTTTATAATAGAAAAAGATCCTGTAATCATTTTTGGCTAATAGGTAATTGCTAAAGGCTAATCGCTCAACTTAGGCAATAGTTAACTTATAAACCATGAACGGATACCAAATAATTTATGGCTGATTTTAATCTACCCAAACCCTGGGAAAAAGAAGGAAGACCATTTTAAAGAAGGAGAATAAGAATGAGCAATAATTTAAACGATCTATTTACTTACCCAATGATCAAATCCTCCAAGGAAACCGTTCAATGCGACACGGTC
>DAOWNY010000059.1 GCA_030642325.1 Deltaproteobacteria bacterium | reverse complement strand
GTGATAAAAAGGATTGAGACGGCGGATGGAACGATTCTGAAAAAATTTTATCCCGTAATCAAGAAAAAGGTTCCGGCATCCGAAAGCACCATTCAATTGATCAAGGATGCACTGGGTGATGCGGTTAATCGACCTCACGGGACCGGCTGGAGGGCAAAAATTAAAGGGGTTGAGGTGGCGGGAAAGACGGGAACCGCTCAAGTGGTAAAGTTGAAGAGCGATAATGACCCTGATAGTGATGAGGGAGAAATTCCTTATCAGCAAAGGGATCATGCATGGTTTGTTGCATTTGCTCCCAAGGAAAGAGCCGGAATTGCTGTAATTGTTTTGGTGGAGCATGGCGGTCATGGTGGTCGGGTAGCCGCCCCCATTGCCAGGAAGCTTATTAATGGTTATCTTGCAACTACTCAGCGAAGGAACCCGTCGGGCCCGAAAAAATCATACAAGTAACTTCGTGCCAATAAGATTACTTGGCATCAATTAAGTGATTTTGTATCCATTCACGGTTCAAAGTTCAAAGTTCACGAGTTAAATTCCCATCACTTTTAACCCTTGAACTGTGAACGGATACGTGATGTTATTTTTTATTTAAGCTTTTCAAGTTTTAGTTCCTTGGGGGAAGCACAAAGCAGCCAACCGTGAATCCGGCAACCCGAATAAGCTCGTTATTTTTATGCCAGGCAGGGAAAACCATGATTGACCGAAGGATTTTTAAAAATATCGACTGGATAATATTATTTCTGATTTTGCTGATAACCTTAATCGGCATAATAAACCTTTACAGTGCTACCTATCCGGTGAGAAATTCCCATGGTACCCCCCTCTTTTTAAAACAGATTTATTGGCTTATGGTCGGTTTTGTTCTTATGGTTATAACTGTTTTAATTGACTACCATGTTTTAGAACGGCTCGCTTACCCCATATACTGGGTTTCAGTTATCTCTTTAGTATTAGTATTGTTTCTTGGTAAAGAAATTTCGGGTTCTCATCGATGGCTGCAACTTGGCCCTATTTCTTTTCAACCATCGGAATTAGCCAAATTCGTCTTAATCATTGCCCTGGCTAAATATTTTCATCAGGACGAAAATCCCGATGGATACATGTTGAGGGAGTTAGTGTTACCTTTTATGATTATTGCCGTCCCCTTTGTTATGATTCTCGTGGAACCTGATTTAGGTACCTCGTCCTTATTTATATTGGTGGGATTTGTCATTCTACTTTTTTTAAAGGTTAACCTGTCATCTTTGTTGATATTAGCGGGCGCCCTTGTCGCTTCTTCTCCATTTTTTTGGTATTTCCTCAAGGATTATCAAAAAAACCGAATATTGACACTTTTCAAACCCTCCCTTGATCCTTTGGGGGCTGGTTATCATATTATCCAGTCGAAAATTGCGGTTGGCTCCGGGGGGCTTTTCGGCAAGGGATTTTTAGAGGGAACCCAGAGCCAGCTCCGATTCCTTCCCGAACAACATACTGATTTTGTATTTTCAGTCATTGCGGAAGAGTGGGGTTTTATCGGGTCGGGAATGGTGTTGATACTGTTCATTTTTTTACTTTTAAGGGGGTTGAGTATTGCAATGAATGCAAGGGACAAGCTGGGTACTCTGCTGGCCTTTGGAGTAGTTACCATGTTTTTCTGGCATGTGATAATAAATGTGGGAATGGTGATCGGAATTTTTCCGGTAGTGGGTGCACCACTTCCTTTTGTAAGTTATGGAGGATCTTCCCTGATAACTAACATGATAGCAGTTGGGCTTTTATTGAATATCACCATGAGAAGATACATATTTTAAGATTTTTTCTTGTCATGAATCATATTTTATGTTAGGAATAAAATTACGGGGGTGATCATCGAAGAAGGATTGATGAATTTTTTGAAAGTAAATAACAATACCCGGTAAATTAAAAAAAATAGAGTAAAGTTTGTAAATTTAAAATATGAAATTTCAAACTTAAAAATATTGTATCCGTTTACAGTTAACTATTGGTAAAAACTTGGATTTAAGATGTAATCATGGGTTCTCCTTTTGAAGATTTTTAAAGCCTTGAACAATTTAAAAGAATTTGCGGGCCCTATTTCCGGAATTGGAATTGATATCAAACATGTTTAGATCGCTACAAGATTCATTTCACTGAAAAAATCGTGAACTGAGAGCCGTGAACGGTTACAAAATATTTTCCAACAGTATTTAATCTTGCTTCAATGTAAATTAACAAGTAATTTTATGGTTAAACCAGTTTGGTGTGAGGCTGCGTTATTAATAATTGAAAAAAAATATTTTGAATAATCCCGGCCCGTTTTAAATTTCCATCCCCCCTTTTTAAGGTTCTCAATATAAGCTCATCAGGTAATTTCGGATGACACCAGATTTTTAGGAAGCCTGCATGATCTTAACTCTTGGAAAAGCAAGCAAGTTTGACAGCCATTCTAACAGGGTTCCGGACCGACTTTTTCATATATTAAACAGTTAGATGTTTTTATTATTTTTTTTATAAATAAGCCACAATTCTTTTTAGCCTGCGATAAATGAGCATATTTTAAATAAAGGGAGGGCAATATGCTTCGAAGAAAAGGAGAAGATTTTGCTGAACCTAAAGGGGAAATTGTTGCTTTTTTGGGAAAGGAGACAGAGTTTGAGGGCAGATTAACCTTTAAAGGTACCGTAAGAATTGATGGCAAGTTTTCGGGTGAGATTTCCACCAAAGGCGGGCTGATTTTGGGAGAAAATTCTCTTATCCGAGCAGAGGTCGAGGCCAGCGAGGTAATTATCAGCGGAGAGATTAACGGAAACATTAATGCCGGGAATCGGGTTGAAATTCATACCCCAGGAAAAGTTTACGGCAATATTAAGTCTCCGATTTTAGTTATTGATGAAGGGGTTATCTTTGAAGGAAAGACGCAGATGGAACCGGCAAAGGAAAAGAAGCTCTCCGTTTTGACGGGGGATGAGAAAAAAGAAGAGTTATTAAAGACAGGGGATTCAGCTAAATAAGAATTGTCGTGAATTCTTGAAATCATTATCCGGCAGGTCGACTCCAAAGTTATGTATGAGATATTCCAACAAAAACGATCTTAATAACATTCATGCATTCAAGCTGTTGTCGAGTATTTGACCCCCAAGATATCTGTTTTGTTATTTAGGAATTACAATACCAGTGTCGTGTCATGCGTAAAATGTCGCATGGGTCACCTCTTCCGGGCATAGTCTTCGGAAGGAATTTACACGTTTTTTAGGGCATTTTAAAGATGACACGACACTGGTTTGCATTAAGTAACCATTCGGTTATTTTAAAAGGAGTGGTAATTGATGTTAGATGCGGTTAAGCTAATAAAAGATACGGAAAAAGAAGCAATATTAAAGATTGAAGAGGCGAAAACAGAGTCCCTTAAGATTCTCCAGGCAGCCAAAGAAGAGGCCGCAAAGATTGTTGATGAAGCAATAAATCGGGCAAAATCGAAATCGGAACAAATTTTAATTGAGTGGAAGGCTTCAGCAGAAAAAGAGGCCGATATAATTTTTAAGGAAATGGATAAAGAGCTGAAAGACTTGGAAACTTATGCCAAGGACAACATAGAAGAAGCCAGGATTTTGGTAACAGAAAGGGTAAAGGGGCGCAGGTAATGTTTCGACCGGTCAGGATGAAGAAGCTTCAGATTTTGGTATTGAAAAAATACCGGGATGCCGTTATTAAGAAACTTCATGAAGAGGGGGTAGTACACCTTGCTGATTTCAGGGGAGAGCTGGGTGATGATAAATGGAAAGGATTGCTGGAATCACATCCGGCCTCATCATCTTCCAGAAAAATTTTATCACAAATGATGACGATTAATCGTTATTTAGACCTGTTTGAGATGATTAATCCGGAGATTTCTCACGGGTTTATTACAAGTCTTTTCCGGAGTAATCCCCCCAAGAAAGTTGCAGTTGATTTTTCCAGTGAAGAAGATGTGCTGGAAAAGACAGAAAAGCTGATGGAGTCGTTGGCTCAGGAAATTGATGAATCGGTGCTTAGGCTGGAAGAGATTGAAGATAAGGAAAAAGAACTTGCCGGCCTTCTTGCTTCTGTTAAAAAGATAAAGGGTTTGAATATTAACCTTGAATACCTGGGAGACAGCGAGTTTCTGATGGTTTTTTTGGGGATATTCCCCGGAAACAATATACAATCATTAAAAAAAGAACTATCAGAGGCTGCCGGAGGTACATATTACCTGGGGACACCTGATCCCAATGACCCTGATGGCCCGGTAGTAATAATTTGTCTCAATCAAAACAGGGATTCCGTTTTAAAGATTTTACGAAGGACCAAGTTTGAACGGATTGATATTTCGGGAGCTGAGGGAACCCCGGCGGAGGCCATGAGTGCTGTTGATGTAAAGATAGCGGAACTTGCACAAGAAAAAATTCAGCTTAGGGAGAAAATTGCCGGTGTTTCGAATAAGCGGCGAGGGGAGCTGAAGGTTTATTATGAATCACTTGAGATATTAAAGGAACGGACGGATATCCGGACCAATTTTGCCATGACCGAGACGACGGTTGCAATTGAAGGCTGGGTTCCCATTCAAAAAATCGATAGTATTCTCCACGAAGTAAAAAAAGTTGCATCGGGATTATGTGTTGCCAAAGCGGATGAATTGAATGAGCCCCCGGAAAATACTCCGGTATTGTTGAGTAATCCGCCATTTATTAGAAGTTTTGAGACCTTAACACAACTTTACGGACTTCCTTCCTATAAAGGAATAGACCCCACCATGTTTCTGGCCCCCGGATTTCTGCTCTTTTTCGGGATTATGTTGACCGATGCCATGTACGGATTAATCGTCTTTATTTTAGGGATTTTGGTTGTACGGGGCGGAGGAAAGCATGATAAAATGATGAAGGATGCGGGAATAATTTTTGCTTCCGCTGGTGCTTCAACTATTGTTTTGGGGGCTTTAACCGGTGGATGGTTCGGAGAGATGGGGCTGAATATTTTTCCCGGTCTTAAACATTTAATGATACTTGACCCCATGAAACAGGCGGTGACTTTTTTGATCATTGCCTTATCGCTCGGTTTTATCCACGTTAACGTGGGGGTAATACTGCGTACGATAGATAAGTTGCAGACCGGAACCGTGAAGGAGGTGATTGCCGGAAACTTTTGGCTTCTCATTGCTCAGCCGGGTTTATTGCTTTTTTATTTTGGTTTTCATAAAATCGGGGGCATCCTCCTGGCAATTGCTACAGTTTTACTGTTTATGAGTGAGAAAGGGATGGCCATGTTTGCCCTTACCGGTTATATGGGAGATGTTCTTTCCTATGCCCGTTTAATGGCGCTGGGGCTTTGTACCGCTGGAATTGCCATGACCGTAAATGTATTGGTAATGCTGGTGAGAGGAGAAAGTGTCATGGGGCTGCTCAGTGCCGCGTTAATATTTTTGGGAGGACACCTGTTAAATTTATTGATAAATATTTTGGGATCTTTTGTGCACGGGATTAGATTACAATATGTGGAATTTTTTAGTAAGTTTTACGAAGGTGGGGGGACCATGTTTGAACCCTTTCAAATCAAACAGATACTAACAAAAACAGATTAATTTAAGGAGGAAGAAAATGATTACTACCGGTTTGGTATTGGCGGTTATAGGGGCAGCAATTGCCATGGGATTTGCTGCGATCAGTTCAGGTTTTGGGGTCGGTATAGCAGGGGTAGCCGGTTCGGGAGTGATTGCGGAAGACCCTAAAAAATTTGGACCCATCCTGGTTCTTCAGGCCCTTCCCCAGACCCAGGGTATTTACGGATTTCTTTGTGCGGTTCTGATTTTAATCGGGGTGGGAATTTTAGGGGGCGAAGCAAAAGAGATACCCATCGGCCTGGGATTGGTTGCTTTGGGAGGTGGAATAGTAGTTGCTCTCAGTAGTATAACCGCCATTGCCCAGGGGATGGTTTCGGCAAGCAGTATGGGAGCAGTGGCCAAAAAACCGGAAACCCTTGGTCAAGGGATTGTTCTGTCGGCCATGTGCGAGACCTTTGCCATCTTTGGTCTCCTTATCGCTATTTTGGTCTTTGTGGGAACCGGTATTATGTAGCGTAACAAAATAATTAAATTCAGCAGGGTGATTCTATGGCGACAGATGAAGGGGCGAAGGAGATAGTTTCTGAAATTTCTCGAAGAGTCCGGGAAGACGTAGACAAGATATTGGGTAAAGCAAAGATTGAAGCGGAAGAGATCATTGCTACCGCACAAAACCAGGCAAAGCAGGAGGAAGAAGTGATTATAGCCCGGGGAAATCATCTTGCCCGGCAGGAAAAACAGAGAATAACGGCTGATGCCCGGATAAAAGCGAGAAGAAAAAAGATTGAAGCGGAGGAATCCCTCATTCAAACCGTTTTTAGAGAAGCAAAGGATGTTTTGTCGGACCTGAGGAAACCTTCCAAAAAAAATGAGAAAGACTATATATTGACATTGTCCGATCTTATCGTGGACGCCTCCATTGCCGTTACTGATGATGTGGCGGAGATTCTTTTTTCTAAAAAAGATAACAAAATTTTCAATAAGGAATTTTTAAGTAAGCTTTGTAAAAAGCTTTCCAAAAAGAAGGATAAGAAGTTTTCATTATTGCTGTCCAAGGAGTCGATAGATACTACCATTGGGGGAATAATTGTTCGGACCAAAGGAGGGGAGATAGAAGTTAATAATACTTTTGAGGCCAGGATTAAACGCCTTGAAGATACCATGAGACCGGAGGTGGCAGGTGTTCTTTTCAGGAGAGAATCATGATTTTCGGGCTAATTCCTTATCTTTATTTGAATGCCAGAATAATGGCGAAGGAAGCAAAGTTGGTGGGACCGGATAAACTGGAAGAACTGATTTCCGCTCCTTCAGTAATTGAGATCGTATCGGCATTGGAAGAGACTGAATACGGAGAATATTTGAGTGATCTTGCCGCAGAAAGCGTGGAGGCGGTTGAAGACGCTTTATTATTACAGAATGCAGAGATTGATGAAGAGATTTTTAAGATAATCCCCAAAAAGGTTAGCGATCTATTCCTGTTTTTGAAGAAGAAGTGGGATATTCACAATCTGAAGGTAATTTTTCGAGGAATTGATGGCGGTCTATCAGGGGAGGAAATAAATACCCGGTTGATACCAGCCGGAGAGTTTGACGAAATCACCCTGAAAGATTTAGCTTCATGTCGTTCAATGGAAGATTTTATAGCTCAGCTGGAAGAAACGTCCTACCGGGATCTGGCAAGCGAACTGGCTGCCTACGAGAAGTCAAAAAACCTTTTTTATATTGAAGCCAAACTAGATAAAATCTTTCTTGATTCTCTCTGGCAGAAAATAAGTAATGGAAAAAAGAAGAAGCTACCCCTGCTGATAGATTATTTTACCCTGAAAATGGATTGCATCAATTTAAAGATTTTGCTCCGGGCCAAAAGAGATGCATTAGATTTAAAGGAAGTGGAAAAATATTTTGTTGAGGGGGGCAGCATCTTACCAAGGTTGAAAGAAGGATTTGACGGGGCTGATTTAAATGATTTAATTACAATGCTGGAGGAGACTGATTATTTTCAACCTTTAATGGAAACGTTACCTCAATATGAGAAGGAAGGGTCGCTCCTTCCCCTGGAGGCGGTGTTGGATCGTTTAAAAGTAAGGAAGGGAAAGGACATGGCGCTCAAGCAGCCGTGGGCAATCGGTCCGTTACTGGGTTTTCTGACATCAAGGGAAGAAGAGATGAAGAAGATAAAGATAATTATTAAATCTAAGGAGATGGGGCTGGAGACAGAAGAAATCCGGAACCTTTTATTAGAATTATGAGGAAAATTGTTGTAATTGGTGATTCAGATATGATAACCGGCTTCAGGCTGGCGGGTATTGACGGAGTTTATCCGGAAAAAGAATTGACTGGTTCTCTAAAAGGCATCATGAGTGATGAGAGTGTAGGTATTGTTCTCATTGGCGAGAAAACAGCGGAAAAGAATAGAGAGATGATTTTAGAGATCAACAAAAGGGTCAAAGATGGACCTATCATTGTTGAAATTCCGGATAAAACCGGTCCTGCGGTAAGAGAAACTGATCCAATAAAAGAATTGATAAGAAGGGCGGTCGGAGTTGAAATTGAATAGGAGGAGGGATTATTTTGGGAGAGTATAAGGAGGGAGTTATTTCCAGCGTCTCCGGACCTTTGGTCGTCGCTGATAAAATGAGCGGCTGTGAAATGTATGAGGTTGTTCGGGTTGGAGAAGAAGGACTGATGGGAGAAACAATAAGACTTATTGGTAAGTTGGCATATATTCAGGTATATGAAGATACCGATGGTCTGAAGCCGGGAGAAAAAGTGCAAAGAACCGGTTTCCCTCTTTCAGTAGAACTGGGCCCCGGGATAATAAAAAGTTTTTACGACGGTATTCAGCGCCCACTGGAGAGAATTAAGAAAGCAACCGGTGATTTTATCGGGAGGGGTGTTGAGCTTCCCGGTCTCGATCCTGAGGCTAAATGGGAATTTACTCCTTTGGTCAATGAGGGGGCTGAAGTAGTGGGGGGGGCTATCTTGGGTACGGTTCCGGAATCGAAGGTGATTACCCATAAGATAATGGTTCCTCCGGGTATTTCCGGAAGAGTCATTGAGATTAAAAAGGGAACCTTCACTGTGAATGATGTGGTAGCTGTCATCGAAGATAAAGATAAAACACAAGAAATTACCCTAAAGCAAAAATGGCCGGTTAGAATAGGTAGACCGTATGGGAAAAAGTTGGATCCCTTTGTCCCACTTTTAACCGGACAGAGAATATACGACACTTTTTTCCCTATCGCCAAAGGGGGAACTGCCGCAATCCCTGGTGGATTCGGGACCGGTAAAACCGTTTCACAGCACCAATTGGCTAAATGGTCTGATTCGCAGATTGTAGTATACGTTGGTTGCGGAGAAAGAGGCAATGAGATGACGGAAGTTCTGGATACTTTTCCGGAGCTGGATGATCCCACCACCGGTGAAAAATTGATGGAGCGTTCCACCCTGATTGCCAATACTTCTAATATGCCGGTGGCTGCCAGGGAGGCTTCAATCTATACCGGTGTTACACTGGCAGAGTACTATCGAGATATGGGGTATGATGTAGCTCTCATGGCGGATTCCACTTCTCGATGGGCCGAGGCCCTGCGGGAAATTTCCGGAAGATTGGAAGAGATGCCGGGAGAGGAAGGCTACCCAGCTTATCTGGCTACGAGACTGGCTGCTTTTTATGAGCGGGCAGGAAGGGTTATTGCCCTGGGGACAGAGGATAGATATGGTTCGGTTTCTATTGTGGGAGCGGTTTCTCCTCCCGGGGGAGACCTTTCCGAACCGGTTTCCCAGAATACCCTGAGAGTTGTTAGTACATTTTGGGCGCTTGATTCCAGCCTGGCTGACCGGCGGCATTTCCCAGCCATTAACTGGCTGAGGAGTTATTCTAATTATCTT
>DAOWNY010000115.1 GCA_030642325.1 Deltaproteobacteria bacterium | reverse complement strand
TATTATTACTGATTAAACAGCTAATTTTTAAAGGTGTTGGCCCTGCAGGGACAGTTGCCGAAATGCATACTATATATTGTGGTTTTATTAAAGCTTCCCGGGAGCACTACCGATTTGTTAAAACCAAAACCATACCAGGGTATTCCCGTGTTAAGAATCGCGGAAATAATGGTTGTAGTACAACATCACAATTTTAATAAGCTGGTAATGCCCAATTTTCCATGCTACATATAGCATGAAAAATTGGAGTGACGTTTAGGATTTAAGGGTTAGGGGTGCTCCCGGTTTCCCGGTTCCCTTCGCAGCCATGCTCCTCGCAATGACGGCAAGCATCGCCCCGCAAACGACTTATAATATCTTCAAAGGATTGTTATTCCCGATGAACGATGCCATCAATCAGGAATCGAGCCCTTCTTATTACGGATGGGTTGTAGTGGGTATGGCGTTTTTAATAAACTTGGTTACCTTCGGGCTGGTATACTCATTCAGCGTTTTTTTTAAGCCCCTGATTCATGAATTTGGCTGGAGCCGGTCTTCCATTTCCGGGGCTTTTGCTTTCTATGCCGTTGTCCATAACGTATTTGCCCTGCCGGCCGGAAGGATGACCGATCGCTTTGGCCCCCGAGTGGTCCTTTACATTTCCGGCTTTTTTCTAGGCCTTTCCATGGTTCTGATGGGCTTTATTAATATAATCTGGGAACTGTATTTCTGTTACGGGATTATTTTTTCACTGGGAGTGGGGGGTATCTATGCCCCGATGATGGCTACGGTATCGAGATGGTTTGTTAATAAAAGGGGATTAGCAACCGGCACGGCAGCAGCAGGACTGGGAATGGGAGCCCTCCTTTTTTCTCCTTTAACCGCCTGGTTGATTACATCTTTCGGATGGAGAATTGCTTATATTGTTCTGGGTATCATTTCCTGGCTTTTTTTCTTTCCCGCTGTGAGGCTGGTTAAACGTTCCCCCATAGAATGCAAATCCTTAGATGATCAGGAATATTCTCAAGATTTCTCTTTTTTAGAGGCATTTAGGACGAGGGCTTTTTGGGCCTTCAGCTTTTCTCTCCTCTTCGTGGCCCTGGCCGTCTGGGCTATCATGGTTCATTTGGTTCCCTTATTTACCGATGCAGGTTTATCACTGGTAACCGCCGGAAAACTTGCCGGTCTTCTTGGGGCAGGAAGTATGGTGGGGAGGCTTGGCTCAGGGTTTTTTTCAGATAACGTGGAACGAAAAAATGCCCTTATTGTTGCCTTTCTATTTCAATTAATCATTCTTATCTGGCTTTTCTATTCAAATAAACAGTGGATGTTTTTTGTGTTTGCTGTTTTTTTCGGGATAAGCTACGGCGGGTGGTCGGGAATTATCGGGGCCTTTCCTGCGGATTATTTCGGGATACGGGCAACAGGCAGCATACTTGGTTTCGCAGTCACCATGGCAGGGATAGGGGTCGCCCTGGGACCATATCTTGGTGGATACATTTATGATTCCACAAAATCATACCATTTTATGATCATGGTATGTATTTTTTCCACAGCTTTGGCGATAATTTTTGCTTTAAACCTGGGTGCTCCGCCAAAAAAGAAACGTGAGGACAGGAAACAGGTATCAGCTCAATAAACAGGGGTAATTGCATATGATATATACTGGTTCCTTAAGTAGTTACTTAAATTGTATAGACCTCTTCCAAAATTTCTCCGGCTCCTTGCCCGAGCAGTTTCTCCGCAAGTTCGATCCCTAAATTTTCAAAATTATTTAAATCACCCGTCACTTTGTCACTGACCATTCTTTTACCATCGACACTTCCCACCAACCCGCGGCAAATGAGACGATTGTCTCTACTTTCGCCAAAGGCGGCAATGGGAACCTGACATCCCCCCTGTAATTTTTTAAGAAATGATCTTTCCGCCGATACCGTGATGAAGGTTTCCTGATGGTTGAGGAAAGATACCATTCTGTTTATCTGTTCCTTTCCTTTTTTTGTCTCTATTCCCAGCGCTCCCTGCCCGATGGCAGGAAGCAGGATATCAGGAGAAAGGTATTCGGTAATCTTGATCGGCATTCCCATTCTAATTAAGCCGGCGGAGGCCAAAATGATCGCATCCAGATTCTCGGTATCCAGTTTTTTTATTCGAGTACCCAGGTTGCCCCTTAAAGAGACAATATTGAGATCCGGTCGATGGTGAAGGAGCTGGGACTGTCTTCTGAGACTGCTGGTTCCCATCCTTGCTCCTCTCCCCAGATCCTTTAATTTAAGATTGTTTTTGGAGATGAGGGCATCCCGGGGATCCGCTCTTTTTGTCAAGGCTGTTAACTGGAGCGGATCCGGAAGTTCGACGGGCATATCCTTAACACTATGGACCGCTATATCAACTTTTCCCTCGAGGAGGGCTTCTTCTATCTCTTTTACGAATAGTCCCTTTCCCCCTACCTTGGCCAGGGGAACATCAAGAATTTTATCCCCTTTAGTCTTAATTTTTACCAGATCCACACTTAGATCGGAGTATTTTTTTTCCAGCTGGTCCTTGACCCAGTTGGCCTGAACCAGAGCAAGAGCGCTGGACCTTGTGCCGATCAATAACTTTTTTTTTGCAGTCAATTGTAAGCTCCGTAAAATTTTAATTTACTAAATAAAATGGATTCCACTATTTATCAAGATGAAAAAGTTCTCTTACTAAATCGATGGAAAAACTGGTGTTACCATCAGCCACTTTTTTCTTTAAAAAAGTGATGGGATGGTGAGCAATTTTGTTAACAATTGAAACGGTGAGCAATTCCAGTACCTTTTTATCTTTTTCATTGATATTGGTCAGTCGGGCTATTGTCTTTTTTAGCTCATCTTTGCCGATTTCCTCCAACTTTTCCCTTAAGGAAAGAATGGTGGGGGTAACTTCAACTGTTCTCAGCATCCCGATGAATTTATCAACCTCTTCGTTTATGATCTTTTCCGCTTTGAGAGCCTCTTTATTACGTTCCTCCAGATTATCATCCACCACTCCCTGCAAATCATCGATATCGTAAAGATAGACATTATCCAATTTGTTTATATTGGGCTCAATGTCCCGGGGAACCGCAATATCGATAAAAAACATTGGCCGATTCCGCCTCTCTTTTAATGCCTGCCTGACTTTCGGATAGGTAATAATAAAGTCGGATGATCCGGTGGAACTGATGATGATATCTGCCCTTGGTAAATAGTTATAGAGATCCGAAAAAATGATAGCCTCACCTTTAAATTCCTCAGCCAGATTTTGTGCCCGCTGAAAAGTGCGATTGGCAATAATAATTTTTTGAACACCGTTACTGCTCAGATGTTTCAATGCCAGTTCGGACATCTCTCCGGCCCCGATGAGCAAAACGGTCTTTTTTTCTAAACTGATAAAAATTTTTTTGGCCAGTTCCACTGCGGCGAAACTGATGGAAACCGGATTTTTTGCAATACTGGTTTCCGTTCTCACTCTTTTTGCCGCTGAAAAGGCCTTGTGAAAGAGTCTGTTTAAAACCATACCCAAAATGCCCTTATCCGAGGCATGGTTATAGGCCTCTTTCACCTGGCCTAAGATTTGAGGCTCACCTACGATCATGGAATCCAAGCTTGCAGCCACCCGAAAGATATGCCGGATTGCCTGGGTGGACGAAAAAATATAGAGGAATGTTTCAAATTCTTCCCGAGAAAACTTGTAATAATCGGCAAGAAAATTTTTGATCTCCATTACTCCCGAATCAACTGAATTGGCAATTACCGTTACTTCTACTCTATTGCATGTGGCAAGATAAAGCCCTTCGGTAATGTTGGGAAGATTTATGATCCCCTCCAGAAAGTTTTCTCCTGAGGCGGGGGAGGCGGACATCTTTTCTCTTATTTCCACCGGTGCGGTTTTATGATTGAGTCCAACGAGCAGAATTTCCATCTATATGTCCCTGAAACTTTTCAAGCTGTGCGGTTAGCCTTTAGCAGTTAGCTATTAGCCAAAATGATCACAGGATGTTTTGCTATTACAAATTTTCACCCATTGGGTGTTATTTCAAGCTTCCGTAATACCTCGGTTTTTCAAAGCTAAACGCTGATCTCCGACAGCTGATCGCTCAACTTAAGGTTGGAATTAGCTCGGCAAATGTAACGAGATCAAGCGGATGTTGAATGGTTTCATGCAAAAGCTAACACTTAAATAGCCAATACCTAACCGCACAAGTCGAAACTTTTTATTGAATCACCATGCTACGTAGCTGTGCAGCCCGGAAAGAAGAAGGTTGACTCCCAAAAAAGAGAAGAGCACCGATAAAAATCCGATAATTGCCATTATTGCGGCCCTTTTTCCCCGCCAGCCCACAACCAATCGCTGATGAATTAATGCCGCATAAAGAAGCCAGGTAATTAAGGACCAGGTCTCTTTGGGGTCCCAGCTCCAATAAGAACCCCATGCATATTCCGCCCAAATGGAACCTGTAATTATTCCCACGGTCAGCATGGGAAATGCCAGGGTAAGGCATCTATAATTCAGATTGTCGAGTACTTCCAGGGAAGGCAAGCGTCGATAAAAGCTACCCATCTTTTTTCTTTTAATCTGATATTCCTGGATTAAATACATGACCCCGGCCGCGAAGGCAAGGGCAAAGGCCCCATAACCTAAAAAAGAGAATAAAGCATGGATTGGGAGCCAGAAACTTCTTAATATCGGGGGTAAGGGGGCAATATCCTTGGGAAGGACAAGGGTAATTATGACCATAATGAGGACAAGGGGAGAAACAAAGGAACCTAAAATAGGCAGCTGGTATCTCAGTAAAATGAGAAAAAAAAGGCCGATAATTGTCCAGGAAAAAAAGAAGAGAGATTCATAAAGGCTGGTAATGGGGGTATATCCCGCCATGATGTATCTTACTACAAAAGATGCGGTGTGCAAAAGAAAGCCGGACAGGAGAAGAAGGTAAGAAAGACGTGATACCGGCTTTTTAGGAACCATTACATAGGCAAGGTACCCGATGGTCCCAAGAAAATAAAAAAGCACCGTTATCTTAAAAAGAATGACATCCATAGATTTAATCCTGTTAAAAAAGGATGTATCTGCTCAATAAATCGGAGTAGCTTCTTTGCTGCACCAGCCCTCCGATACCCCTGTTTATTGATATATTACAAAAGGGCTATTTATCCTATTTTCGAAAAAATCACCTGGTCAAGTCCGAACCGCTCTCTTTTTTTACCTTTCTCCGCAGGATGGCCCAAAGCGATAACCGCCATCAGTTCAAAATGTTCCGGGGTTGACAACAGGGCATGAACCCTCTCTTTATTCTTTAATATTTCTCCCAGCCAGACCCCGCCCATTCGTAAGTCACTAACGGCCAGCAGCATATTCTGGATACAGGCACCAACTGCCTGAACATCCTTGATATAATCATAACTTTGATGATGATCGAGAAAGACGACAATTAATACCGGTGCATCCCGAATAATTTGAGAATAGTGAGTCATGTCGGACAGTTGCTCTTTCAGTCCGGAATCTCTTACCACCACAAATTTCCAGGGCTGGTTATTCTTGCCTGAAGGGGCAAAGATCCCTGCTTCAATTATCTGATTTACTATTTCGTCGCCAACCTTTTCCGGAGTAAATTTTCGAATACTTCGCCGCATTTTAATCAGATTGATCATCATTTTCTGCTCGCCTGCTTAACCTTCAGAGTCCTCATGCGATTGATTGCCGCTGCTACTTCAAAAATTCTGGGCATGGCGTAATTACCTAACTTAAAGGGAGAAAGGAGATCAAAATCTTCCTCCTCCAGGTCCCGCATTACCCGGGAAATGCAATCCCGAAGGTTTAAATTTTTATTTACGTATTTATTGGATAAATAATGAATGATGTCCCCTATTGCCCTGGTCTGGCTGATATCCACCAGTTGTTCCACCTGGGATAGATCAATGGGGGTTTGCCCAAAGAGGATAGAGGAGGAACTTTTAGCTTCTAT
>DAOWNY010000161.1 GCA_030642325.1 Deltaproteobacteria bacterium | reverse complement strand
GAGGTTATTATCAAATTGATTAACTGTCAAGCATAAAGGCGGTATTTGTTTACAGTTCACGGTTAACTATTGCCTAAGTTGAGCGATTAGCTGTCAGCACACAAACGTTCAGCTTTGAAAAACCGAGGTATTACGTCAAAAAGAAATAACACCCAATGGGTGAAAGCTTGTAATAGCAAAACATCCTGTGATCATTTTGGCTAATAGCTGACTGCTAAAGGCTAACCGCAGAGCTTGAATAGTTTCATACAAAAGCTAATACCTAATAGCACAGGTCGAAATTTTCTTGCCTTGCCGCTTCTTCTGTGGCATATTTTTAATATAACATTCACAATCGCAAGTCTCTTATATGGTAAGCATATTTTATGATGAATGCCCTTTCATGTGCTATTGCGTTCACATTCGGATCCGTGGTGGGAAGTTTTCTGAATGTTGTTATTCTTAGATTTCCTCAGGGAGAGTCAATTGTTTTTCCTCCTTCCCGTTGCCCTGGTTGCGGCAATCCAATAAAATTTTATGACAATATCCCCATTATTAGTTTTATTTTTTTGGGTGGAAAGTGCCGCAATTGTAAAGATAGAATTTCTTTCCAATACCCTTTGGTGGAATTACTTACCGGAGTGGGATTTCTTGCCGTTTTTATCCGCTTTGGCATTTCCTCTGTCGCAATCATTTACTTTGCTTTAATATCAGTCTTAATAGTCATCAGCGCCATTGATCTTAAGCATCGGATCATTCCCAATTTATTGTCCCTCCCGGGCATTCCCCTCGGATTTTTAGCCTCTTTTTTTCTGCCCGAAATAACTGCTGCGGATTCTTTGGCGGGTATTTTATTAGGCGGGGGAACCCTCTACCTGGTTGCGGTCAGCTATTTTTATCTTCGCCGGAAAGAAGGTATGGGAGGGGGAGATATAAAACTTTTGGCGATGCTTGGAGGATTCATCGGAGTGAAGGGTGTGCTTTTTACGATTTTGATGGGGTCTCTTTTGGGGGCCCTGGGAGGAATATTTATGATGGGAATTGGAAGGGAAGGAAGGTATTACGCCATCCCCTTCGGACCGTTTCTTTCGGCAGCCTCGATTCTTTATATATTTTTTGGTAGAGTCATTATTGGGTGGTACTTGGGTTTGATCGAGATTTGACCTTTTGAGGGGATAAATGACGGTCCTGAAAGCCGATCTGAGGATAAAGGTTGCCTTAATATTGGTCTTCCTGATGATCACTGCCATCGCTCTGGTGGGAATTGTGGTGTTAAAAGTATCAGAGCGTGACCTTTTAAGGCATAAATTGAGGGCAAGTGAGAATTTAATCAATTTGGTTATTAACAGTATCGGCATTTGCTATCATGATGACCCCCAATTTTTTCGATCCAATGGAGAGTTTCGAGATCTTCAGGAGATAGTCAATACGTTTACCAAAGGATGCCGGGTAAGTGAATTTTTTGTGGTCGATGAAAATTTTCGGATAATAGCCCATCAAACCGCTGATCTGGTCGGGACAAAATTTTCCGGTGAAGGCCCAAAAGAGGCCCTTAGCTCAGGGCAGTTGATCATGAGATTCGAAGAAAATGGCGACCATCCTCTTCTAAAGGGTGGAGATTTGGTATTTTCTGCCCCCCTGGTCTTTAAAGGTGAACCGGTGGGGGCATTGGGGGGGAAGATTTTGCTTGATGAGGAGAGGGGAACCCTGGCAAAGTCCCAAAAAATAATAGTTTTATATATCATTTTTGACGCCCTCTTTTTAGTGGTTCTCGGTAGTTTTTTTCTTTCCAGATATATCATAAAACCCATCAAAAATTTGATCAAGGTTACTGAAAAAGTTGCCGAAGGAGATTTTAATGAAACAGTGGATGACAGCGCCGGCAATGAGATCGGAGTCCTGTCCTCTTCTTTCAACCGGATGTCAGCGAGGTTAAAGGAAAACCGGGGGAAGATGGAAGATTATGTGCAGTCATTGGAAAAGATGAACAGAGATTTGAGGGTAACCCGGCAGGAGTTGATCAGATCGGAGAAGATGGCTTCAGTTGGAAAACTTGCCGCCGGAATTGCTCATGAAGTGGGAAACCCCATAGGGATAATTTTGGGATATGTCCATATTTTAATGGGTGGAGTCAGCAATAACCTGGAGAGGGAGGATTATTTAAAGAGGATCGAGGATGAAAGCAGCAGGATTGATAAAATTATAAAGGAGTTGCTGGATTATTCACGCCCCTCGGAAGTAAAAATCAGAAAGATGGATATAAACCGGATTATTGAGGGCACTGTCTCTCTCCTTTCTCCCCAAAAACTTCTTTGCGATGTGCGGGTAGATCTTCAGCTTGCAAAGGAGCTTCCTTTTTGCCCTGTTGATGAAGGCCAGTTGCAACAAGTCATGATAAATCTAATAATGAACGCCGGCGATGCAATGCCCTCGGGAGGTACCCTCACTATTAAGACCGGCCTTACGGAGAACCGACGGGCAGCAGGGGGGGCAATCAAGAACTTCCCACTGAGCCGAAAAAATGATCCTCCCGATTCTGATTTTTCACGTCATCGCCACAATCCCCTCCCCCTGTATTCTCCATGGAAGTCTATGGAACCAACAAAGTGCGTAATGATTGAAATGTCTGATACCGGAGTTGGAATTAAGATGGATGACCTGACTAAAATCTTTGATCCTTTTTATACCACAAAGGAGCCGGGAAGGGGTGTCGGTCTGGGCCTTTCAATTTGTTCAAGGATCATCGATTTTTTTGGTGGAACAATAAAAGTCAGAAGCAAATTGGGTGAAGGAACTGTCTTTACTATTATTTTGCCGGTGGATAAAGTATTAACGGGAAAAGGATGATACCGTGATTTCAAGAAGAGTCTTGATTGTGGATGATGAAGAAAATATGCGCCATATGCTCTCGGTTATCTTGTCCAAGGAGGGGTATGAAGTGGATATTGCCGGGGATGGGAAGGAGGCAGTGGACAAGATGGAAAGTTCTGCCTTTGATTTTATTCTGGCCGACATCAGAATGCCCCGGGTTGATGGTATCTCAATGCTTAAAGAGCTGACCAAAAGAGGGATGTATCCTACGGTTATAATGATGTCTGCCTATGGAACTGCGGATACCGCTCTTCAGACAATGAAGCTTGGGGCCTACGATTATATTACCAAACCCTTTAAGCCGGATGATGTTATTCTGACTTTAAGGAAGGCGGAGGAACGGGAAAGATTAAAAACAGAAAATACTTTACTTAAACAGGAAATAAACAAGGAGTACAGCTTCGCCAATATTATCGCCAAAAGTACCGAAATGAGGGACATGTTTGCCACCATCAAGAAGATATCCGGATACAAGACCACAGTTCTTATTACCGGAGAGACCGGGACCGGCAAAGAACTGGTGGCCCGGGCCATCCACCATAACAGTCCAAGGAGGGACAAGGCCTTTATTCCCGTAAACTGTGGGGCAATTCCGGAAAATCTTTTGGAAAGTGAGCTGTTCGGCCACGAGAAGGGGGCCTTTACCGGTGCGATTAAAAAAAAGAGGGGAATATTTGAAGAGGCAGATGGAGGCAGTATATTTTTGGATGAGGTGGGAGAGCTGCCGTCCGCCCTGCAGGTAAAACTATTAAGGGTTCTTCAGGAAGAGGAAATTAGACGGATAGGAGACAACCGAGTGATCGGGATTGACGTGAGGGTTATTGCCGCCACCGCCCGCAACCTGATTTCGGAGGTAAAACAGGGAAAATTTCGGGATGACCTTTTTTATCGCTTGAATATTTTGCCCATCAATATTGCTCCCCTCCGAGAGAGAAGGGAAGATATCCCTCTTTTGATCGAACATTTTATAAAGAAGTATAACAAAAAGTTGGACCTTGCCGTGGAAAGGACCACCAAAGATGCCCTTGAACTATTAATGGATTATCAATGGCCGGGCAATGTGCGGGAGCTGGAAAACTGCATTGAGCGGGCAATGGTGCTCACCGGTTCAAACTTGATTGCACCGGAAAATTTTTCTCCGGAAATCAGGCATACAAAGGAAGCCGACCACTATTCTTTGATCATGGCGGATGAGTTTTTTTCCATTAAAAAGGCGGCCCGTATCATTGAAGGGGAGCTGGTCAGAAAGGCCCTTAAGAAGACGGGGGGGAATCGAACCCGGGCAGCCGATCTTTTAGAGATCAGCCATCGGGCACTCCTCTATAAAATTAAGGAGTTTCAGGCGGAGGGTTAGGTATATAGTATCCGTTCACAGTTTACGGTTCACGGTTGACAGTTGCAAAAAAATTTGGGTCTAAGATGCAATTATGAGTTTTTCATTTATTTCAGCAACCTTTCCGGATTCCCGCGCATCCGGGAATCAGGATGTAGTTCCCCTGTTTATTGAGCTTATACATAATTTTTTAAATGTGAAAAATGATGGTTAACCGGAGTTTTTTTTAAGAGGGTGGCATGGACAAACGTTTTGTCCATGATGAAATTTATCCCCGGTTCCCGCCCTCGTAAACGGTTATTTTATTGGCTTATTAAGAGCGTCCCCGTCACCTCTTTACCG
>DAOWNY010000032.1 GCA_030642325.1 Deltaproteobacteria bacterium | reverse complement strand
TTGTCGGTTAGCGCTTCATAAATTTGCGCTTCTCTTTTTTAAAGAATGAAGTTGTTTCCTGTTCGCTTTCAGCCAGTTCCCTGAAGAGCTTTTCTTGTTTGTTCGTAAGTTTGGTGGGTGTTTCCACGATTATCCGGACCAGATGGTCGCCTCGTCCATATCCTTGCAGGCGGGGTATCCCTTTTCCTTTTAGACGGAAAGAGTGACCCCCTTGAGTCCCCTTGGGAATTATGAGTTTTTCCGATTCCTTTAAGGTGGGAATATCAATTTTTGCTCCCAGGGCCGCCTGGGAAAATGAGATGGGAATTTGGCAGAAGACATCGTCATTTTTTCTCTGGAAGAATTCATGGGGCTCAACTTCAATGATGACGTAAAGATCGCCGGGCGCTCCATTGTTTTCCCCTCTTTCACCCTCTCCCTGGAGACGAAGCCGGGAACCGTTATCTACTCCCGGGGGGATTTTCAATGAAACCGTCCTAACCCTTTTTATTTTTCCTTTTCCGCCGCATTCCCTGCAATGTTCGGTGACAATTGTTCCCGCCCCTCGACAGCGTGGGCAGGTTGTGCTGACGGAGAAGAATCCCTGGGAGTTTATAATTTTTCCTTTTCCTCCGCAGTGGGGGCATATGAGAGGATTGGTGCCCGGCTTTGCGCCGCTGCCGGCGCAGACGTGACAGGTTTCGTGCATGGGGATACTTATTTCCGTCTCCATACCGAATGCGGCATCCATGAAGGAGATCGTCAGATCATAACGAAGATCAGCGCCCGGCTTGGCAGCGTTGCGGGCTCTCGGCCTTCCGCCGAATCCGAAGAAGTCTTCAAAGATATCATCAAAACTGCTGAATATGTCGCCGGAATTACCAAAACCGCCGAATCCGGTATTTTTTAACCCCTCGTGGCCAAATTTGTCGTAGAGTCCTCTCTTTTCCTGATTTTTTAATACTTCATAGGCTGACGCTGCTTCTTTAAAATTTTCCTCCGCAGTTTTGTCGCCGGGATTGCGGTCGGGATGGTATTGCATCGCTAATTTTCGATAAGCCTTTTTTATCTGTTCTTCGTCGGCATTTCTGGGAACATTTAATACTTCATAATAATCACGTTCTTGCATTTTGTTAAGTATCCTATTATTTCAGAGAATTAATTATATTTTTTTAGTTTAAACATTCGCAACATAATCGTCAGGCAAAATTTGTAAATTCCGGTAAGATATTCTAACTCAGTATATTCCGGAAAGAAACAATAGTGTTAAAAAATTATTCATGGGCTCGATCCTTTTATGATCAGGCATATCCGGCCTCGGGTTGAATATGAACGAAGCATAAAACCTTTTCTTGACAAAAATAATGGTTTACAATAAGCTGTAATTTTCAGTAAAAGCCGTTTCTATTCAGCCAGTTAAAGTTCGAGCATAAGAATTTCAGCCAAGAAAGATTGTAGAATTTATGATTCCCTTAAAAGATGATAATCCCACTGCGAGTTTTGCCTGGGTCAACATCGGATTGATTATTATCAATTGTATGGTTTTTATCTACCAGCTTTCTCTGGGTCACCAGGGTATGCATCAGTTTATTCTTAAAATGGGTGCGATTCCTTACGAAATAACCCATCTGCAAGATATATATCCCATTACTTCGATTCCCATCCCATTGACAATATTCAGTTCAATGTTTATGCATGGGGGGTTTTTGCACATCATTGGCAATATGCTCTATCTGTGGATTTTTGGCGACAACGTAGAAGATGCTATGGGACATATGCGTTTCATCCTGTTTTATTTTATCTGCGGTACGTTGGCAAGCATTCTGCACATATTGGTTAATCCCGATTCCGTTGCTCCGATGATAGGAGCGAGCGGGGCGATCGCCGGCATACTGGGAGCATATATAATTCTTTATCCCCGAACCCGGATATTAACCCTGATTATTTTCATTTTCTTTTTTCGGATAATAAAAATTCCTGCGGTGTTCGTTCTGGGCTTCTGGTTCGTCTTGCAGTTGCTGAACGTCCAAACCGGGGCGGGCGTGGCCTGGTATGCTCATATCGGGGGATTCCTCGCCGGTGTATTACTGGTTATCCCCTTTGTGAATAGCAAGAAAAAATATATGTGACAATAAAATTTATTTTCCAGGTTTATCCTTGAGAAAAATTTTTTTCCACAGGATAAGAATCGGGCTGGCTACAAAAATGGACGAGTAAGTTCCGATTACTATTCCCACCAGGAGGGCAAAGGCAAAGTTATGTATTACTCCTCCTCCCAGAATGAAAAGGGCCAAGACCACCAGCAAGGTGGTGGTGGAAGTTAAAATGGTCCTGCTCAACGTTTCGTTAATACTTTTATTAATAATTGATTCGTAACTTTTATCCCTCATTTTTCGTAAATTTTCCCGAATTCTATCGTAAACGACGATGGTATCGTTCAGGGAATAGCCGATAATGGTTAATATTGCCGCTACAATGGGAAGGGTAAATTCTCGGTTGGTCACCGAAAAAGCCCCCACTGTAATAATTACATCATGAATCAGGGCAACAATGGCTCCGGCGGCGAACTTGAACTCAAATCTGATGGTAATATAGATCAATATCCCCCCCATTGCGTAAATTATGGCCAGGATTCCTTTGCGGCGAAGGTCGCCTCCTACCTTGGATCCCACCATCTCAACCCGTCTAATTTCAAAACTATCTTTTCCAAATGTTTCCCGGAGGTTTTGCTCAATTATCTCTGATAATGTCTCAAAGGCAAGGGTAGATTTTTTTACTCTAATCAGGTATTCATTGTCTGCATCTTTGCCGAATCGTTGAATCAAAGCGTCTCCCAGACCTATTTTTTTTAAACTTTTATTGATTTCAGCCGCCGGGACGCTACGATTGTATTTTACCTGGACCAATGCCCCCCCCGCAAAGTCAATCCCGTAATTGGGCCCCCCTTTTATCAGCAGAGACATAAAACTTACAGCAATCAGGATTAAAGAGAAACAAAAACCCCATTTCTTTTTTTTCATAAAGTCCAAGTTTATATCGGATCTGATAAATTCCAAAATTTTCTCCTTACTGTACGCCCCGGGGAAAAGAGAGGGAATCCTGACTCCTTTTTCACGGGGGTGACTAAAAGTTTGATAAACAGGGGTCTATAATACTACCATGCCAACCTAATTTAAAGATTAAAGCTGCTTTTATTAAAAACTTAAGGTTATTTATTATATGCTCAGGGCTTTTACTCTCTTTTTTAATAGAATATAGTCGAAAATGACTCTGGTTACCACCATCGCGGTAAAGAGGCTCGATATAATGCCGATTGATAAGGTGACTGCAAACCCTTTGACCGGTCCGGTGCCAAACTGAAAAAGAACAACGGCAGCTATGAGAGTGGTTATGTTGGCATCCATGATTGTATAGAATGACTTGGCATATCCTCCTTCGACGGCAGCGCGCGGGGTTTTCCCGAGTCTTATTTCTTCCCTGATTCGTTCAAAGATCAATACATTGGCATCAATGGCCATACCGATGGTGAGCACTATACCCGCGATACCGGGTAGAGTTAAAACCGCCTTGAATGCAGCAAGAACTCCCACTATTAAAAGGATGTTTAAGGCAAGGGCCAGATTGGCAATTAATCCGGACCGCTTGTAGTAGAGGAGGATGAAGATAACCACCAGGACCCCTCCGATGGTAATGGAAGCGATTCCCTGATTGATGGAATCCCTCCCCAATGACGGGCCAACTGTCCTGTTTTCCAGAATTGTTACCGGGGCGGGAAGAGAGCCGGCACGAAGTACGATTGCCAGATCGTGGGCCTCCTCGGTGGTAAAATTACCAGTAATCTGCGCACTTCCCCCTGTAATTTTTTCCTGAATGACCGGGGCGGAGTATACGTTTCCATCCAGGACAATGGCCAGTCGTTTGCCTACATTGTCTTCTGTGATAAATTCAAATACTTTCGCTCCCCGGGTGTCAAATTCTAAAGATACATATGATTCGGCAAATTGACTGCTGATTCTAACCTGAGCACTATTGAGAAGATCACCGGTTAAGAGGGTTTCTTTTTTCACGAGAAATGGCACCTTGGTAGTTCTGCCAGTTTCCGGATCGGTTTTTTTCTGATAAAGAATTTCATCTTCAGGGGGAACATCCCCCCCAAGTGCTTTTTCTATGCTCCCCTCTTCATCCAATAATTTGAATTCCAGAAGAGCGGTCTTGCCAATTAATTTTATTGCTCGTGCGGGGTCTTTAATACCCGGGAGCTGAATAATAATGCGGTCTTTACCCTGTGGCGCAATGTCCGGTTCGCTTATACCAAATTGGTCAACCCGGTTTCTGATCGTTTCCAGTGCCTGATCAAAAGCATACGCTTTAATGCGATCGGCTTCTTGTGCCGAAATTTCCAATTCAACTGTTAGCCGTCTTTCCCCCTCCTGGGTGATATTATCTTTAAGGCCGGGGAAACTTTCGTCCAAAATGTTTCTCAGTTTTTCCAATTCTTCGTGGGCGATGAGGGTAATCTCAAATTTTCTTGAACTGATTCTGTCAAGGTGAATAAATCTCACCCCTTTTTTTATCAGCATCTTTTTAAGATCACCTTTTTTTCTCTCCATCGTATTTTCAACCGCTTTTTCCCTTTCTACTTCCAGAAGGAGATGCATGCCTCCTTGCAAATCCAGTCCCAGATGAATTTTGTCATGGGGAAGATTGTTTTTCCAGAATTGAGGTATATCTTCAGTGAGGGTAGGTATTATGTAGAAAGTAGTAACCGCTATCACTGCTAAAATTAGAATCATTTTCCATTTTAAGTTGGTTGGCATTGCTCTAATCCTTTATTGTTAGTTGTAGAGGTTATCGATCGGATGTTTGACACCAATGCAATATAATAACAATATAACAATAACAAAACCGGAAAACAACTTTCATGAAAGGACCTGTTGCCCCGGCTTCTAAAAAATTTGCCAAACGTCACACCTGAATCGGGAGATTGTGATCAGATTGAACTTTTACCGGTAATTTGACTCCGGGACACTTTAATCCTGATTTTTTCAGCAACCTCCAGGGTAACTATGGTGTCTGTCAAACCGGTAATCTTGCCATGAATACCACCGGTAGTTACTACTTTATCACCTTTTTGCATGCTGTTGATCAAATTTTTATGTTCCTTCAATTTTTTTTGCTGGGGCCTGATTAAAAGGAAATAAAATACACAGAATATTAATATTAAAGGGACAAATCCCGCCAAAGATTGAAATCCGGCGGGACTGTCACCGGCTCCCATCGCATAAGCTAAACCAAACAAAACAAAACCTCCTCCTTTTTAATATTTAGTGATGCCCGGGGCTAAGTTGTCATTGATAGCACCGGAGTTACCGTAAGTAACGGTAATTTTTGCCAATTCTTCCGTTCCCTTCGGTAAAAGCAGTTACTGAAGTCATGCTTATGCCGGGGAATCATTACTATTCGTTTGTCGGTGCTCCCACGTCAAGCTTTGTGGGTGGTTTTATTTCCAAATCTTTCAAGATTTGGCAGGTCACCTGTTTTTAGCAGCTATTAGGTAACTTTTGTTCGTAAAATTTATTTTGAAACTCTGCAATGGTATCGTTCTCGATAGCCATGCGAATTTTATTTATCAAATCCATATAATAGTAAAGGTTGTGGATGGTATTTAACCTGATTGCAAGAATTTCACCGGCTATGAAAAGGTGTCTGAGGTATGCCCGTGAATAGTTCCGGCAGGTATAACAGTGACACTCTACATCGATTGGCCGGTCATCGGATTTGTACCGGGAATTTTTAATCACCAACTTGCCGAAGCTGGTAAACAACATTCCGTTTCTTGCATTCCGGGTGGGCATTACACAGTCAAACATATCAATTCCCTGAAGGATAAACTCAAAAAGTTCTTCAGGGGTTCCCACTCCCATCAAATAGCGGGGGCAATCTTCGGGCAGAAAGGGGATAGTGTTATCTACCGCCAGGTATTTCATCTCCGTCCCTTCCCCTACGCTTACACCTCCGATGGCATAACCGTCGAATCCTATTTTGACCGTCGCCATGGCCGATTGTTTTCTCAGATTCGGATAAATTCCTCCCTGCACAATGCCGAACAATGCCTGATTATCATTAGTTTTCGCTTCTTTGCACATGTTTGCCCATCTGACAGTCAGTTCCGAAGAACGTTTGACATAGTCATAGGTGGCCGTACAGGAGGGACATTCATCGAAACATACTATGATGTCAGCTCCTAATGCCTGCTGGATTTCCATGGAAAGTTCGGGAGTGAAAAAGTGTTTCTCTCCATTTATGGGAGATTGGAAGAGAACCCCCCCTTGCTCAATTTTATTTAATTTTCCTAAGCTGAAGACTTGAAACCCACCGCTATCCGTAAGGATCGGCCTGTCCCAGTTCATAAAGCGATGCAGGCCCCCCAACTGTTCTATTAACTTGTGACCCGGTCTCAGGAAAAGGTGGTAGGCGTTACTCAGGATCATTGCTACCCCCGCTTCTTTAACGTCTTCCGGGGTAAGTGATTTTATGGTTGCCTGGGTTCCTACGGGCATAAATACGGGGGTGTCTACCTCCCCGTGGGGAGTGGTGATCCTGCCTCGTCTTGCCCGACTTCCTTTCCCTTTCTTTATTATTTTGAATTTAAATTTGCTGTTCAATTTGATTGTTAGTAAATAGTTCTATTTATAATAAAAGTTTGTAATCGTGAGCGGTTATGTTTTTAATTAACCGTTAACTCGTGAACTCTTGGACCGAAAACCTGTATAGCTATCTTGATCTTAAATAATCAGCATGCCGTCTCCATAGCTAAGAAAACGGTAATTATTGTCGATTGCCTGTTGATAGGACTTTTTAACAAAATCCAAGCCCGCAAAGGCACAGACTAATATTAATGGAGTTGATTTGGGTTGATGGAAATTGGTTATAAGACAATCAATAATTTTAAATTTATACCCCGGGTGAATGAAAAGGTTAGTAAACCCATTTCCTTGGCGGAGGGTCCCATCGCTGTCAGCGGAAGTTTCCAGGGCGCGGGTAGTAGTAGTTCCCACGCTGAATACTCTCCCCCCCTCCTTTTTTGCATCATTGATTATTTGAGCATCTTCAGTGTTGATCTGATAGTATTCCGATTCCATGCGATGATGGGAAATCTCTTCCACTCGAGGGGGGAAGAAAGTCCCCCCCCCTACATGGAGGGTAATCCTGGCCAGACCGGTCCCCACTTTTTTGATTTCAGAGAGAAGCTCTCTGGTAAAGTGAAGCCCTGCAGTGGGGGCGGCAACAGCTCCCTTGGTGCTGGCATAGATTGTTTGATATCTTTCCTTGTCAATCTCCTCCCCCCTGTTATCGCCCCGCCTTTTAAGGATGTAGGGCGGCAGAGGGGGGTTGCCTGTCTGCTCCAGAAATTCATCAAAGCCGGATTTAATTCCGGAAAATTCGATTTTCCACCTCTTAAGGTCAATTTTCTCAAGAAGATTACCTTCTACTGAATCGGGAAAGATTATTCTTGACCCTTCCTTTGTTTTTTTTGAGGTTCGGATCAGGCACTCCCATATTGGGCTTTCATTGGAAACCTGCTTTAACAGAAGAACCTCAACTAATCCCCCTGTTTCTTTTTTTCCGTACAGTCTGGCCGGGATTACCTTGGTATCGTTTAAAACCAGAACATCTTTTTTTTCGAGGAAACCCGTAATCTCAAAAAATTTTTTAGTATAAATGTGACGTTTCTTCTTTTCCAGAATCATTAATCTGGATGTGTCCCGGTTCAACAAAGGATATGGAGCTATTGAATCCTGAACTAAATTATAATCGAATTCCTTAATATTCATCGTTTTTAAAGGTGCTGTTTACCCCTTGGCCGGCTAAATATCCGTAGACCGGAATGCCGTTTGCCGGATATTTTCAATAAGATTATTCCCCCGCCCTTTAGCAGCCGGGTCCTGAAAGCTGAATTTTTTTGGATTGACCTTACTTAAAAACCTTCAGTTTCTCTGGAAATATATATCAACAATAGTCCCAGCATAATGGTCGCCAGACCGAAAATCCTTAAAGTTGTATCCTGGATTTGGGGAATTTTTGCCAGGAACTCCTTTATTTTGCCTGGAAAGGCGAAATAGGGCAATCCCTCAATAACCAAAGCCAGACCTAAAACACATATAAAATATTTCATCATTTTTTCCAGGCAATAGATTAAGTAAATGATGAAGTTCATGGATAATTCATACGTAAATTTATGATATTAGATTGTATACTAATTGCTTCACCCTGAAAAGTCAAGACTTTCAATTTCTTTGTCCGGATGGGTTAAGGTATTGAGAAAGCAATGACAATATGGTTTTCATCCCTGTTAAAAGGGTAAACTTTCCCTATGGATCAATCGGTTGTAATTTTTTTGAACAACGGGTAAACGGCAACAAATCCCAAAGCACCCGTTAAGTTAAAAAAAATATCTCCCCATGAAAAATCGCGATGGGGTAAAAAGGCTTGAATTACTTCCATGAGCAAACCAAAGAAAAAGGAACATAGAAAGGACCGGTAAAGGACCCCCCTCATTTTATCCTTGAAACATAAATAGAACAGGCAGCATGTAATTAAATACGAAAGAAGATGAAGGAATTTATCCGAATTTTCCAAAAGACCTTTCCCATGAACGGGAATAACGGATAAGGTTGCTACAATAATCAACCAGAGAAGCAATAGTGAGTATGAGAAAGGTTTCGCATTGATTAGTTCGGATGCTGTATTTGTCAAACCACGCTGTTTTTTACTTGACTTCATTGCCATTTGCAGCCTTTGTCATTACCCCGGTTAATAATATGGTAAATTTTTTAGAAAATATTTTAGCTTCACATGCAATCTAGACTTGAGTTCTCAGTTCAGCATCAAGGCCTTTCGCCAATATGCTTCAATCAACCGTGAACCGTGAACGGTTACAATAATTAATACATAGCACAGACAAGAAGAAGATGTAAATATCTTCAAAAAGTGATTTGAGCTGCGGGCAGTTCCATTTAATGTACGATGCCCCGATGATTGTTTCGCTTTACTCCCCGCATTCACAATCAAGCCGGGAATTTCTTAAGCCGACGGCAGCGGGCGGGTATTAGTAATTTTCCAACGCCTTATCCCCATAAAATGAAAAATATTTGAAATAATACTTGACAAATAAAAACATACTATGTAAAGTAAAAAAGATAATATACCTTCTTACTTTGTGACGGGAACGGGAATTAATACAATCTAATATGCCAGCCTATATCACCTGGTAATTCTCCATCATTTCATTCAATACTCTGGAAAAGCAAGCATTTAATTTAGAAATATGTTCTGAATATTAAACTGTACCGGATTTATTTTCGTAGTTATTAAAGCCATAGCCATTCCAGAAATTCCCCAACAAAATTTTTATGTAAGATATAAACTTTATATTATATAACATCTATTCTTTACAGTTATATAATCGTTTAGAGAGTAGTGTATAATTTCGAAATAAGATATCTTATTTCAGATATCTTATTTATTTCACCCGCTTGTTAATCGCACAAATTTTTTAAACTGTATAAAATAAATCATGTGAATCATTTGTGTGAATCATTTGAGCGATTAGACACTAAATTAATTTTTTTGGGTCAGGCGAGGTTGCAGCATTATTTTAAAAATTAAAAAAATTTATTTGAATGGGGAAAAATGTACCTATCAGAGTTGAAGGATGAGGATGTAAATAAGCTTTTGAAGATGGCTACTAAACTCAATGTGGATGGGGCAAGTGGCATGACAAAACAGGAGCTTATTTTTTCACTTCTACAGGCCCATTCTGATCAAAATGGGCTTATTTACGGCGAAGGGGTTCTGGAGATTTTACCGGATGGATTCGGATTTCTCCGATCAGCTAATTATAACTATCTCCCCGGGCCGGATGACATTTATGTTTCTCCTTCTCAGATAAGGAGGTTTGGGCTTAGAACCGGTGACACCATTTCCGGACAAATCAGGCCCCCCAAGGATACCGAGAGATATTTTGCTCTCCTCAAGGTAGAAACAGTTAATTTTGTTGACCCCGAATTAGCTAAGGAGAAGATATTATTTGATAACCTTACACCTCTTTACCCTGATAAAAGAATTGAGCTGGAAACCACTCCCGATAATTATTCCGCTCGGGTCATGGACCTTCTTACGCCCATTGGAATGGGACAAAGGGCTCTTATTGTCGCTCCACCAAGGACAGGAAAAACCATGCTGCTCCAGAACATCGCCAATAGCGTTTCCACCAATCATAAGGAAATCATCCTCATTGTTCTTTTGATTGATGAGCGGCCGGAAGAGGTTACCGACATGCAACGTTCAGTTGCCGGGGAAGTAATCAGTTCCACCTTTGACGAACCGTCGGAAAGACATGTTCAGGTAGCGGATATGGTGCTCGAAAAGGCAAAACGGCTGGTAGAGTGCGGAAAAGATGTAGTGATTCTTCTGGATAGTATTACCCGACTCGCTCGCGCCCACAATGCAGTGATTCCTCCCAGCGGCAAAGTTCTATCCGGGGGGGTTGATTCCAATGCCCTCCATCGCCCGAAAAGATTTTTTGGAGCGGCAAGAAATATTGAAGGGGGAGGTAGTCTTACCATAATAGCTACTGCTCTTATTGATACCGGAAGCAGAATGGACGAAGTAATTTTTGAGGAGTTTAAGGGAACCGGCAATATGGAGTTGATATTGGATCGAAAACTGGTAGATAGAAGAATTTTTCCCGCCATTGATTTAAACAGATCTGGAACCAGGAAAGAAGAACTCCTTATAAGCGGAGAGAATTTAAATCGGCTCTGGGTCTTAAGGAAACTACTTTCAACTCTGAATTCAATTGATAGTATGGATTTTCTACTGGATAAATTTAAAGGCACAAAGTCTAATGCAAAATTTTTAGAATCCATGAATAGATAATTTCATTCCCAGTGATAGCTGGGTTTTTATTTGTCTGAATTGAGCGCTTAGCAGTTAGCTATTAGCCAAAATGATCACAGGATGCCTTGCCATTACAAATTTTCACCCATTGGGTGTTATTTTTTGCTTACGTAATATCTCGGCTTTTCAAAGCTAAATGTTTGTGTGCTGACAGCTAATCACTCAACTTAGGATTTAATAAATATTACGCCAGGCAGGTCTTCAAATGAATAATTTTAATTATAATAAAAAAAATTGTTGATTTTTTGAAAGATAGAAAGTATAGTAGGGCTTTTTAGCTGGCGTAGCTCAATCAGGCAGAGCAGCTGATTTGTAATCAGCAGGTTGCGGGTTCGAATCCCATCGCCAGCTCCAGAGAGATGCGCGAGATATTGATAATTAAGAAGGGAGAGGTTCCCGAGTGGCCAAAGGGAGCAGACTGTAAATCTGCCGGCGAAGCCTTCGGAGGTTCGAATCCTCCCCTCTCCACCATTTATATAGTTTAATGTGTAACAATATCTCTGCCGGCGGGGTGAAATTAGTGGTAGAAAGAGAAATTAGATTTAGAAGCGGGAGTAGCTCAGTTGGCTAGAGCATCAGCCTTCCAAGCTGAGGGTCGCGGGTTCGAATCCCGTTTCCCGCTCCAGTTATATTTTTTATAATAAAGAAATACAGAC
>DAOWNY010000240.1 GCA_030642325.1 Deltaproteobacteria bacterium | reverse complement strand
TGAATGATGTTGACTCTCGTCAATCAAACCCTGAACCCTCCCGGAATCACCTCTCATGGTCTCAAGACGTGCTCCCAAATCTGCAAGACTCCTGCGCAAGGATTGATCGCTTCCCCCGTCTAATTCTCCTCTAAGCTCGGTTTGAAGATTATGTACGCTTCCTTTCAACCCGGTCATGTCCCTTTGCAGATTAATTACATCTTCCTGCATGGCACATCCCAGCGAAAAGACGAAAAAAAGAACCAAAAGACCATTCTTTATGGATAAAAATGACATTAGCTACTCCAACCTTGTCGACCAGGAAGGATCAGTTTGGTTACCCTCCATGGTGGTTAATTTTCTCTGATTTTCCCCGTTACTTTCCATTAGATAGATGGCAAAATTCCCGCTTCGATTTGAACTGAAAACAAGAAGCTGTCCATCGGGTGACCAGGAAGGGGATTCATTGCTTCCTGAATTAGCAGTTAGACGCACCATTCCCTTCCCGTCCGAACCAATAAGAAAAATATCAAAGCTACCTTCTGTCATGCCGGCAAAAGCAATTTTATCACCACGAGGGGACCAGGCAGGGGAAGCATTATAATTTCCCTCGTAAGTCAACCTTTGTATTTTTTTCTTTTTTATATCCCTAATATAAATCTGGGGATTTCCCCCACGGTTGGAGACAAAGGCGATTTTTTTACCATCGGGGGAGTAGGTAGGGGAAGTATCGTTTCCCCAGCTATATGTCAGTCTTTTTAACTTCCGACTTTTTTTATTCATCAAATATATCTCGGGATCACCATCAACACTCAAAGTAATGGCGATGACTTTGCCGCTGGGAGAAAAAGCGGGAGTAGTATTTAATCCCGGATAGTTTGATTGCAATAAATTATTGCCGCCCTTGATTTTTTTAATATATAAATCAGGGTTGCCCCTGAGATAAGAAGTAAAGGCGATCTCTTCCCCTTCCGGCGACCATGCCGGAAAAAGGTTGATAAACTTATTGTTGGTGAATTTTTGAGGGTTGTTTCCATCGTAATCCATGGTATAGATCTCTTTATTGCCGGAAATATCGGAAACAAAGGCAACCCTGGTTTGGAAAATTCCTTTTTCTCCGGTGAGCTGGTATACCACCTCATTGGCAAACTTATGCACTATTTCCCTTAAGTCTTCTACTTTCCCGATATACCGCTTACCAAAAATCATTTTACCAAGGGCCACATCGAAAAGACGTGCTTCAATTAAAAGATTGTCACGCTTGGAATACACCCCACCTTTTATTAAGGCCACTGCCCCCGTAGCTTTCCAGTTGTTAAAATTTGCCGTCTCTCTACCGGTTATACCTTCAATAAAATCCGGGTTAATAACGTTAAATATGCCTGACAGGGTAAAATCATTGGAGAGAATACCGGCAATCTTTTCTGAAAATTCCTCCAGATTTTCCTTCTTTCCCATCTTTTCAAATTTAAGAACAGCGATGGGAAACTTCATGGCAGAGGGTGAATTGATGTCAATATACACCTTCGCTTCATTGGGGGAAGCAATCAAAAAAATCAAAAAAATCAATGTTAATTTTATAATAATATTTTTTATATTCATGAGCTGTCTATTATGTCTCGGATATGAAACCTGACCCCAACCTCTAGAATGTCCCCCCGATATTCCCTGGGGATGGGAGGCAAGGGATTAGCCTTCTTGATTGCCCGAAGAACCGACTCGTCAAAATGATGATTTTTTGATTTCTCTTCGTAACTAATGCCGACAATATCTCCATTTCTTTTAACTTTGATGGACACAACTGTTTCCAGGTCTTCCTCCCTCGAAACCATGGCAGGCAGAATCCACGCCTTTTTGATCTTCTCCCCGATTGAAGCATGATAAATCTTCAACTTTAAAGCCGTCACTCCCGAGGGAATTGTTTTACCTGCACCCCGGCCCGCTCCGGGATAATTATTACCCCTGTTTCTTTGGGAATCGGCAGCCTTTTTTCTGATCTCTTCAATTGCCGAGGTCACTTTCTGCCAAGGGTCGGGAGCTTTGGGAGCTGTGGGAGCTGTGGGAGCTTTTTTCTTTTTTACAACGGCATTCTTCGATTTTGGTATTTTTTTAGACTTTAAAACTTTTTTTGGCTTTCTTGCTTCCTTTTTGATCTTTGGTTTTTTTTTAGAAAGTTTTACTTTATTTTTCTTTGATTCCTTTTTGACCGCTACTGTTTTTTTTACTTCCCGCTTTTTCGGCTTTACAACCTTCGGTTTTTCCCGGGGAAAACTAACCAGATTAACGGTATAGATCGGGGCTGATGCAACCTTAAGGGATGACTTGGGGGTAACACTGAACACGCAGCTGAATACCAGCAGGTGTAGCATAACAGAGAGAATAACCACCCACTCCGTTCGGGGCTGAGAATCGTCTTCATTAATAAAAATCCCTTTAGTGATACCCATACTGCTATTCCGGGGGTTCGGTAACCATTCCTAATTTGTTAATCCCCGCTTTTTTGATCTCCGCCATAATTGTAACCACATACCCGTAGGGAACGGACTTATCTGCCCTTAAAAAAACTTCTTTGTCCCGCTCAGCCAGGGAAATTCTCTTCAGGATACTTCCCAGTTTCAAAGGATCAATCTTCTGCTCATTAATGTAAATTTCTTTATTTTTGGCAATGGTAACGACCAGATTTTCTTCCTCAACGTAAAGGTCCTTCCCCTCGGTTTGAGGAAGATCCACTTTTATCCCCTCCCGCATCATCGGCGCTGCAACCATAAAGATGATCAATAAAACCAACATTACATCCACAAGAGGAGTAACATTTATTTCCGACATTACTCTACTCTTTTTCATAGTCAACAATCTTTTGCTCGTTATAAATTATAAACCCACGGAATAAGGGAAGGGGTCTAATGCGCTCATCTATTCTACTTTGCAAGGAGCCCATCGGGTTAGCGAACCTTTATTTATAATTAATCTCGGAATTGACCGTAATCATATTTAAAAATTCTGAAGAAAAATTATCCATTTCCGAGGAAAACAGCTCCACCTTTTTGGAAAGATAGTTATAAAAAATTACTGCTGGAATGGCGGCAGCCAAACCGGCGGCAGTAGCAATCAATGCCTCTGCTATTCCAGGGGCAACCGTGGCAAGGTTGGCTGAACCCCGTATGCCTATCATTTTAAATGAATTCATAATTCCCCATACCGTTCCAAAAAGACCGATAAAAGGGGCACTGCTGCCGGTAATGGCAAGAAAAATTAATCCCTTTTCCAGTCTAAAGATCTCCAGGTTACAGGTTCGTTTCAAAGCTCGGTCAACATTGTTAATTATTTTGTTATCCAATGGACAATCTTCATCAGGATGTGATTTCATTGATTCGGAACTCGCATTACTTTCCCTGATTTTATTCAACTC
>DAOWNY010000344.1 GCA_030642325.1 Deltaproteobacteria bacterium | reverse complement strand
TCCCGTTGAGGACCGGTCGGAGGTGAAGAAGCGGATGTGTAAGTTCCGTTTTTGAAAAATTTCTAAAATTTTACCCAGGTAACAATTGGAACCTTTCGAAAATTCCGCACGGACCAGGGTTAGAAACTGGTGGCTAATAACTTTGTAAGCCTGGACTTTTTCCTCAGCCATTTATATTCCTTTGCCGGATCAGTCCAAAGGCCTTTTTAAGGTAATCTTCTGCTTCCTTAATCTGGTCGTGGGGAACGAGGCATGAAATTGATGATAATGATGTGCTGACAGCCAGAACAGGAATGGATTCATTCTCCAGCGTCTTTAAAAAGATGAAGGATATTTCGGGATTATCGCGGTAGGGAAAAACAGATATGATATTTAAAGACGGCAGGGTGGTGACTCTTATGTTCGGGCTTATCTTCTTGATGATGGCAATACCTTCTTCAACACGGTCAGGGTTTATGCAGAGAGTGATATCTATTAAATCGTTGCTGTTTCTAATTTGAACTGCAAATAGGATATTGATATTTCTTTCGCCAAAGGTTTTAAGAAAACTGCTTAAAGCAGAAAAATTATTTCCTTGAACGATTCCTTTTATGCATCCTACAACGGGAGAAGTTTTAATTCCATTTATCAGCACAGTTTTGCTCCTTGTGGTCGATATTTGGTCCATACTGTTTTTCTATCAAGAACCCATTGAGATGTCAATACCATACTCGCAATCATGCTTAATTCTCATTTTACGGAGGATTGTTATTGTCATTTATGAATAAAAATGTTATTTTTGCGGGGGAGTACGATGGAAGGGCTGTCAGGGCTTATTGTTACAATTATGATTTTGGTAATGGTATGAATGTATTAGATATATTGCTTATTATAATTTTCTGTTTATTTGTTTTGCGTAGTTTGTTTAATGGTTTTGTCAGAGAGGTCTTTTCGATATCGGCCCTGATAGTGGGCCTGGTTATGGCAAATAACTATTATCAAGTGGGGGAGTTACTTATAACTCAGAAGGGATGGGCATCGCCCTTCCTTGCCGGGATATTTAGTTACGTAGTGATTTTTATTCTTTTTAGTATTGGGGTGATCCTGATCGGGAGGTTGGTCCAAAAACTTTTGGGAAAATTGGAGTTAAGCTGGCTTGACCGGTTGGGGGGTAGTGTCTTAGGGCTCTTTAAGGGGTTACTCATTGGCTGCATTCTTGTTTTATCGCTTACCTTAATACTGCCCGCCAAAAGCCCGTTTTTGAGGGAATCTCGACTTACTCCCCACATTCTTTCGGTGATCAGGACACTAACCACTTTAGTGCCGGAAGGGTACAGAGAGGTCATAAAAAAGAAGGAAGATGCTTTAAAAACATTGAAGAGTTCCATCCTCAGCACGATTAACGATCAAGACGCAACTAAGCCGGCGGACAAGAAAAGGAGATGATAAAAATAAAATATTACAAATATTTTTAAAATTTTATTTACCGCTTTTTTGTGTAGAGGCCGTCTATTTTATAAAATTAAAATAATACAAACTCGTCTTATCCCGGGAGGAGTGAGGTGGAAAGTAAGATTAATCAGACGGTGATCTCTTTGGTGGAAGGAGATATCACCCGCGAGCAGACTGAAGTCATCGTCAATGCGGCTAATTCCCGGCTTGCCGGTGGTGGTGGAGTGGACGGAGCCATCCATCGAGTTGGGGGTCCGATTATTATGGAAGAATGCAGGAAAATCGGTGGTTGTCCCACCGGTAAAGCGGTGATTACTTCCGGAGGCAATCTTTATGCCCGCTATGTAATCCATGCGGTTGGCCCGATTTATCGGGGAGGGGATAAAAACGAAGCGGAAATGCTGGCCGGTGCCTATCAAGAAAGCCTGAAACTGGTTTCCGAGAAGGGACTAACTTCGGTAGCTTTTCCGTCTCTCAGCACCGGTGCCTATGGTTA
>DAOWNY010000268.1 GCA_030642325.1 Deltaproteobacteria bacterium | reverse complement strand
GTCCGCTTGATTTCGTTACATTTGCCGATCTAATTCCCACTTCAAGTTGAGCGATCAGCTGTCGGCACACAAACGTTAGCTTTGAAAAACCTAGGTATTACGTAAGCTTGAAATAACACCCAAAGGGTGAAAATTTGTAATAGCAAAACATCCTGTGATCATTTTGGCTAATAGCTAACTGCTAAAGGCTAACCGCACAGCTTAATTTTTTGCGGGAGGATCACATTTTCCCTTTCAATCGAAAATGAAATTAGTTATTATGTCTCCGAAGATTGAATATAACTGAGGACAACCATTAACCGGACGGATAATTTAGAGAGGTTACTTGCTGGTGGTTTCAAGGGAAGATAGTATTTTGGAAGAAAAGAGGAGGAGGGGGAGAGTCTATTCCGGGTTGGCAATGAGGCGGACGGATCATATCTTTTGCTGGTTGATTCTGTGGCTGGTTTTATTGGGTGCAGTCCCTTCCCTATCCACAGCAAAAGAGTTTGAGGGCAAAAAGATTATTTTATCTATAAAAGAATGTATTGATCTTGCATTAAAGAGAAATATGGACATTATCGTGGAGAGAATTAATCCCAGGATAATGGAGATGGAGATTATTAAAGAAAAGTCGGCCTTTGATCCCCTGTTTACCATGGAAGTTAAAAATAATAAGTCGATTAACAGACCTACTTCCATTATTTCCGGCGCGGGAAGTGGCACGTGGCTCGGTGAACTTCTTGGTTTCGAGGAAAATCTGGAACAGGAAGGCTTTGATTTTAACACCAGCATCACCAAAAAGATGATTACCGGCGGGCAATGTGATTTGAGATTTACTAATAACAGGTTCAAAACCAACTCTTTTTATCAATATAGTGACAAAACGTATCGCTCCGCCTTAACTTTTTCTTTAAGGCAGCCTCTTTTGAGAAGTTTTGGTTTTGATTTCAACCAAACAAGGATCAGGATTGCCTTTAACAACCTTGATATTTCCGCAGATGAGCTAAAAATGAAGGCGGTTGCTGTTATATCGGAGCTTAAGGAAACTTATTTTGATGTGGTAGCCACCATGGAAGAGATGGAGGTGAGGGAGCAATCGTTAGAACTGGCGAAGAACCTGCTGGATCGTAACCAGGCATTGGTAGATGCGGGCAGATTAGCCCCGATAGCTATTTTGCAGGCGGAGACCGGGGTTGCCTCGCGCAAAGAGGGATTACTTCTGGCAGAAAATACGTTAAAAACCGCGCAGGATCATTTGCTCAAGATTATTGACCTGATGGATGAATCTTCCGGAGAAAAAAAATTTATTTTTCCCAGCGATGCACCCGCCTTTACCGAACAGGAGATTGATCTGAACGATAGCTATCAAACCGCCATTCTCAATCGCCCCGATTTTAATAGGGCCAAGATTTCACTCTCTAATCAGGAATTGACTTTCAAATCGGCGAAAAACCAATTATTGCCCAAGCTGGATTTGTCGGCAAGTTATAGCTTGAATGGAACTGATGCCCATTATCGAGAAAATGTTGATAGTCTTTCCGATGGAGATACATATTCCTGGGAAGCAGGGGTTTATTTGGAGATTCCCCTGGGAAACCGATGGGCAAAAAGTTTCTACTCTCAAGAAAAGATGAAGATGAGGATGGCCGAGATTGAATTTAATGATTTTAAGAAAAAAATCTTCCTTGAGGTAAAAAAAGCGATAAGGGGGGTCGAAACTAACCGGGAAAGGATCAAAGTTACCCGATCGGCTAGAATATTGGCAGAAAAAAAGTTGAAGGCAGAGGAAGGAAGGTTTGAGTTGGGAAGATCAACTACCACCGACCTGTTAAAGTTCCAGGAAGAACTTTCCCAGGCAAAAAGCAACGAAAATCGGGCATTAATTGATTATCAAAAGTCTTTAATTCATTGGGAGGCGGTGACGGGACAAACTTTTAAGAAAAATGGAATCGAGTTCGTTGCAAGCTGAGATAAAAAGGTTATGATAAAATATGTTAAATTTTTTGTAATTCTTATTCTGTGCGGAGGAATATGTCTCTTTTCTCTGATATCTTGTAAAAATAAGATGGCAGATCTAAATGAGCTTAACGTAGTCCGGGCTAAAAGAGGGGATCTGGCGTGGAAAATTTTAGAAACAGGGGTGGTTAGCTCCCTTATCCGGATCAATATCAAGTCAAAAACCGGGGGGAGAATTTCCACAATAAGTGTGGAAGAAGGAGATAAGGTTCGAAAAGGAGACCGCCTGATTTTTTTGGACAACAAAGATGCCCTTGGCCGGTCAAAACAGACAAGGGTCAATCTTAAGCGTTCTCAGGCCGAAATCGATCAGGCCCGGATCAGTTTGAAATATGCGCAGGCAAACCGGAAAAATTGTCAGGAGCTTTTTAAAAGAGGACTCATTGCCCGTTATGAACTGGATCAGGCAAAAAGAGATTTAAATATAGCCGGAATAAGGCTGAATTCTGCCAAGTTAAATGAGCAATATCATCAAGAGGCATATTTGACATCCTTGAATGCACTGGAAGAAACCGTCATCAAGGCGCCCATATCGGGGGTGATCATAAAAAGAATGGTGGAAGAGGGGGAGGTCGTTGCCCCGGTCTCACAGGTTCTTTTGGCAATTGGAGATTTAAGCCGTCTGAAAATTATCACCGAGATTAACGAAATAGATATTAACAAAATAGGTGTGGGATTACCGGTGGAAATTAAATTTGAAGCCATCAACAACCATTTTTATCAGGGAAAGGTGAGTAAAGTTGCCTCGGTTGGAAAAAAGGTGGGCAATATTGTAACCTACTCAGTGGAAGTCGAGATTTTAGATTCCGATAATCAGGTTAAGCCGGATATGTCCTGCGACATTGATCTGATAATTGAAAAGGCTGAGAACGTTGTTTATCTGCCCATTGGGGCGGTAATGAAAAGAGAAAATAAAAATTTGGTTATGTTAAAAAAAGGGGAAGAATTTATTTGGCGGGAAGTTAAGCTGGGCATTGTCGATGACGGTTACGTGGCAATCGAAGAGGGTGTTAAGGAAGGGGAAGAAGTGCAGTACTTTACTTCATCAGCCGGCAAAGAAGAAGG
>DAOWNY010000345.1 GCA_030642325.1 Deltaproteobacteria bacterium | reverse complement strand
GGAACAGACAAAATGATTTCAGAAAAGATTAAAAAAAACGGTCCATTATTGATGGCCTTTGCCAGTTTTATTTTCAGCTTGATGGGCGCAATCATTAAACATGTGGGAGAAGGCCTGCCTTGCATGGAGATAGTTTTTTTTAGAAGTATTTTTTCTCTGATAATCCTGACTGTCCTGATCATTATTTTTAATACCCGGATTATTAATAACCAGTCCGGACTTCTTATCTTGAGAGGCATTTTAGGCTTTTTAGCTTTTACCATTTTTTACTATGCCATAACCAAGATGCACCTCACCAAGATTTCCGTTATATTACAAACCCGACCTTTTCTGGTCCTGATTCTGGCATATCTGTTTTTAAAAGAACAGCTTTCCGGAAAAGAGTTTTTGATCCTAATCGTTTCATCCGCCGGGGTTTTGTTCATGTTAATATCAAAACAGAGTGAATCAGGGATTGATTTTTTATCTTTAATCTGTCTTTTGGGTGTATTTTTTGCCGCTTCAAGTGCCGTAATAGTTAAATATGTTACTGCGACTATTCCGACCATCTGTATCCTCTTTTACTTTATGTTCGTCTCATCGGCCTGCTCCTTTCCTCTTATAATAAACAATTTTGTCCTCCCCACCCAGACGCAGCTTTTTTTATTAATTCTGATCGGAGTATTGTCAACCCTTGCTCAGCTTCTGCTGACCCAGGGGATAAAACTTTCCAAAGCAACTATCTCTGCCATGGTTGGGTACCTTGGAGTAGTATTTTCAACCTTCTGGGAATTCCTGTTTTGGAATAATTTTCCCGATCTGTTGACAATTTTCGGAGGGATTATTATCGGCATCTCGGTGATGGTTCTTGCCACCCAAAAAGCAAAAAACCAATCAGTTTGATGGGATCTTCACATTGTAACCGTTCACGATTCTCAGTTTGCCGTTAACGGTTTTTATTCAATGAATTATATAAAGCTTGAAACATTGTAATCGCCCGGGTGTGTTTTGGGTAGAAGTCTTGCGATTGAAGGAAAAACCGGCATTGGGTAAAAGGTAAAAGGGACAGCAGATGATAAATGCGGATATGATGTCACCCCCTCCCGCTCCCCGCGAACAGGTAATTGCCCATATTGATATGGATGCCTTTTTTGCCTCAATAGAAGTTTTAGACGACCCGCTGCTTAAGGGAAAACCGGTCATTGTGGGGGGCGGTTTAAAGCGGGGGGTAGTTTCAGCCGCCGGCTATGAAGCACGAAAATTCGGCATCCACTCGGCCATGCCGATTTTCGAGGCAAAAAGGAGATGCCCGCAAGGCATCTTTCTTCCCGTAAGAATGAAGCGGTATAAAGAAATTTCTCTGGCTGTCATGGCATGTTTGAGAAAGTTTTCCCCTCTGGTGGAGCCGGTATCAGTAGACGAAGCATATATCGATCTTACCGGAACCGGGCTAATCTTTGGCAAGGAGGAAGAGGCGGCTCGCAAAATAAAAAAAGAGGTGAGCGAAAAAACATCCCTTACTTGCTCCATCGGGGTGTCAACCTGTAAATTCATTGCCAAGATCGCCTCGGATTTGAACAAACCCGATGGTCTAACCATAATCCCCCCGGAACAAGTCCGGAAATTTTTAGATACGCTATCCATAAAAAAGGTCCCGGGAATCGGAAATAAGACCGGGGAACAACTCGTGAAAATGGGAATCTTATATCTGGGAGATGTGAATCAATATCCCCCCGACCGTTTTTACAAAAAATTCGGAAAACCGGGTATCCGCCTGGTGGAATTTGCCAATGGAATTGACAAATCCCGGGTAGTTCCCCGTTCATCTCCAAAATCCATAAGCAGCGAAAATACCCTTCCCGAAGACACCGATGACGTAAATATCCTCAAAAAGTATCTGATTGAACAGGC
>DAOWNY010000002.1 GCA_030642325.1 Deltaproteobacteria bacterium | reverse complement strand
TTACGTTAAGGGGAGATATTGATTTACCTTGAGCGTGAATACATGAATAAAGTAAATGCTCACGGATTCGGGGGAGAGAGGAAACAAGGAAGTTTTCAGGAAATACCGGAAAGGAAAAAATCAACTATTTGAGTTCAAAGTCCCAAGTATTCAGGACCCGGCCTGCCTGTGCCGGCATGGCATAAGATTGTGCCGGCATGAAATGGAAATCGCCGGGGCGGATCAATACATCAATTTTACCAACGCCTCGGAGACCTGTGGATCAAATTTACCCTCTATGGCGCCTTTTCTTATTTCATCAAGGGCCGCTTTCTGCTCCCAGCCGTCCCGATAGGGACGCAAAGAGGTCAAGGCACTATAACTATCCGCCACTCCGGTAATTCTTGCGCCCATGGGGATCTCTTCCCCCTTTTTTTTAAACGGGTACCCCTTGCCGTTGTACATCTCATGGTGGTGTACCACGATTGCCAGGATCTCCTTTGAATCATAACCCATTAACTTCAAAATTTTTGTACTTTCCAACGAGTGTTTCTCCACTTCCTTAACCTCTGTTTCCGTTAAACCCCCCCTGCGATTGAGGAGATAATGGGGAATAATCTGTTTGCCGATATCCTCCAGGAAGCCGGCAATGAGGATATTTTTCTTTTCTTGTTCACTAAGACCGAGGCTGTCGGCAATGGCATAGGATATGATCGCCACCATTTTGGAATGTCCGATTGTACCGTCTAACGCCTCAACCGGAAGCATAATATCCTCCGGTATCTCAATTTGTTCTTCCAACTGTCGGTATTTTTTGTAAAATTCCTCAGGTATCTTTTTTCTATCCTGCATGATGTCTTTTATTCCTATGACTTCATAAACCGAAATCCTCCTCTTTTTTCCTTTAATCTCTATTTTTTCATATTTATCCTTCTGAAAGTTTGCATCCGCATATAACAACTTAACCTCGGTATTATCCGGGTCTAAGTCCAGGGCTGCTTCGAAATATTCAAGCGCCATCGTTACTTCTTTCAACTCAAGATGCATCTTTCCGGTATCGAACAAGACGTTGATATCCCTTGGATCTATCTTCAAAATCGCTTCATTTTCCTTAATTCTTTCAAAAATCAGTTGGTCCTCATTTCGTCGGCGGCCGAGGCTCCTCACCCTCTCGGTATCGATGAACTCTTTGACCGCCTGATAAGTTTCTTCATCAATGAAAATTTTACCGGGTTTGCATATCTTTTCTAATCTGGAAGCAACATTTACCACATCCCCGATTGCGGTGTAGGATCGTTTTTTAAGCCCCAGCATTCCGGTAATGGTTGGTCCGCTTCCAATGCCAATCCTCATTTTCCAGGGAAGATCCGATTTATGCAGTTTATCCTGCATTTTAATGCCTGAGAGTACCGCAAGTAAGGCGTGGTTATCATAATCAACCGGAGCGCCAAATTCACACATTATCCCGTCACCGGTATATTTATCAATATGCCCCCGGTAATTTTCGATCACAGGTTCCATCAGTTCCAGAAATTTATTGAGTTTTTCAATGACAATTTCCGGTTTATTTTCTTCCGAAAAAGTAGTGAACCCGACCAGATCGGAAAAAAGTATGCCGATACTTTTTTTTTCATTTCTAAGCCGTCCCTGGATAACCAATTTTGCTACAGTGGAATCCATGGTGGAATAGAGAGTAGCTTCCATCTTGTCCTTCATACTCTCAATGGTTTTTTTATTTTCTTCCAATTCCTTTGCTTTTTTTTCTAATATCCGATTGGATGCCCCCAGCTCAGAATTGGTTTTTTCCAATTTTTTCTTGCTTTTTTGAAGCTCTTCGTTTAAGTGATTGGTATGCTGGTATTCTTCGGATAATTTTTCCTGGAGGGTGCCGACGATAATGCCCGCCAGCAGGAGAAAGCTTCCCCAGGTAGTGAGATGCAATGCCAGGTGCATGTTATCTCGTGTCATGTAGAAGGAGTGGGGAGAGATGAGGGCAACGATAGCTACTACCAGGATGCACAATATACTTCCGGTAACCGAAGCCTTCTTGCCCAAAAAATATCCGGCTACCAGTATGGGAAGATAGTAAAAATTTAAAAAGGCGATTTTATGTGGAAGAAAGCAGGTGATGACAATCACTGATAGGGGGATAATCAGCACAAAAACCAACTCAAAATTTTTCAAAAGATACTTTTTTATCTCTTTCATTTTTTTCCTGATCGGTTTTATAATTTTTACTAAAGTGACTATTTCAAGCTGAATCTCCCTTAAATAATTATTTCTTTTAAGACCGCTTTGGTGATTAGTTTATTGATTCTAATAAAATAATTATATATTAATTTTAATATATTTTCAAATTTTTCCGGTTTCCATGCTTTATTTTAGATCAATTTGCTCAATTGTCACAAATGATAATGTAAAATATCCTGTATCCGTTCACAGCTTACGGTTTACAGCCATTACAAGTTGGTAAAAATCTGGATCTAAGATGTAAGTATGAGTTTTTCTTTTGAAGATTTTTAAAGTCTTGAATAATTTAAAAGAATTTGCGGGCACTAATTCCGGAATTTGAATGAATACCGAGCATGCTTTTTATCGTTATAAAATTCATTTCATTGCAAAAACTGTGAACTGTGAACTTAAGAACCGTGAACGGTTACAAAATACGGAGGTTATAGAGTTGAAAGTTATCGGAATAGTAGGTTATAAAAAAAGTGGGAAGACGACCCTGGCGGTCAAATTACTGGATGAACTGAACCGTAGGGGATACAGGGTTGCTTCCATCAAGCACACCCGGGGGCATATTGATCTGGCAACAACTGATAGTGCAAAACATAAAAAATATGCGCAATGTGCAGCAATCATTTCAAGTGATGAGTCGGCTATCTTTTTTAATGAAGCAATGTCTCTGGATTATATGTTAAAGTATCTTGATGCCGACTACATCGTCGCCGAAGGGTTTAAGGAGGAAAAATCCTTTCCGCGCATTGTCTGTTTAAGGGATCGCAAGGAAAAGGAAACCCTCTTCAATGGACTTGAAATTGCCGCACTGGGAGATGGGGTTGGGGAGTTATCAATACCGGTCTTAAAAAATATTGATAAAATTGCAGATTTAGTAGAGGAAAAGTCATTTAAGCTACCTGCTTTAAATTGTGGGGCATGTGGTTTTGATTATTGCTATGATATGGCTAAAGAAATAGTAAAGGGAAAACGTAGATTAGAGGATTGCGTTTCAATGCAACCAAAAACAGTAATAAAAATTGGGGGGGAACCGTTGCCGTTAAGTCCCTTTATTTCTAAATTAATCAAAAGGACCATTGAGGGTCTGCTGTCGTCTTTAAAGGGATACAAAGCAGATCGCATTGAGATCATGATCGACTAGCAAGAGAGGCAAAACTTATGCGGTGGGGTATATCAACATTACTTATTAACGAAATGGATCTTTCTTTAAGCCTGCGCACGTTGGATGATTTGGCGATTAATCATCTGGAAATCCGGGCTAAACAAGGTCATTTTAATTATGACGATGAGGATTGCATAAATTCATTAAAATCAATTTTGGAAGAAACCGGAAAAAGTGTTTACTCCATCCACATGCCGACTAAAAAAATTGATATATCGTACCTAAATGAGGTTGATCGGGTCCGATCCGTCAATGAAATCAAGAAGGCCGCACTGGCATTGCTTAGCTTGGGGGGTAAGATGGTGGTAGTTCATCCGGGAGGAAGAATAACGGGTGATCATCGAAGAGAAGACCTGCTTGCACAAAGCGCTAAAAGTCTTCAGGAACTTGATTGTTTTTTGGCTGGCAGCGGGCTTAAACTTGTCCTGGAAAATACATTACCCCCCCGGATAGGAAGCAGGATCGAAGAACTGCTTACCATACTTAAATGTTTAAATTCAAAAAATGCAGGAATCTGTCTGGACACCGGTCATATTAATATCAAAGGGATCCCCTTCGTAGCCTTAAAAAAGATTAAAAAACAAATTATCCATCTCCATGTTGCCGACAATTTGGGAGAAGATGATGACCATCTTCTGCCTGGGCAAGGAAAAATTGATTGGGAAAATTTTATAAAAATCTTAAAAGAAATTGACTATCGGGGAATCTTCATGCTAGAAGTTAAAAGGCGGGGTGGGTTATCCGAAATGATTCGGACAATAAATGAAACCAAAAATAACTTTTGTTTATCTTCATGACCCTGCCTTTATTTTGGACAATTAGCTTTTTTAACTCAAATTATCCCGCGTTTGCTGAGCTTTACCCCGGATGTCGCAAAAACGAAGCTTTTGATATTGATCCCGGAAAATCAAGACCAAATCACACCTTTGATCTTTTCCGGGTACATCGAAAATTCAGCTAAATCGTGTGCCAAATCTAGAGGTATCAATGCCCGCCAAACCAAGATTTCCCCACTCATTGTGGAAAACTCGTGGGTAAAGTCTTAATAGCAATAGTTAAGGTTTTAAAAAATAATCGAAAATAGCAAATTGATCAATAATTATACAAAAGGAATAGAAACATGAAGATAGGCCTGTCCGCCTACTTTCTTCCCAATGATCCAATCGAATCGGCCATGGAAAAGCTGGCCGAAACCGGGGCAAAGTACGTCGAGATCATTTGGGATCTTCCCCACTTTTCACCGGAAAATAAAAAAAATTATGATTTAAAAAAGTTGAAAGATACTATTGATTCATACAATCTTGGTATCTCCGTTCATGCCCCCTTTTTTGATCTGAATTCGGGAAGTATATATCGGGAAATGAGAAAATTTTCCGTTAACCAGTTCAAAAATTGTATAGAATTCTGCTCAATGATCGGAGCAGACCTCATGGTGATCCACCCCGGGTATTCTCCTCTCCTCAAATATGAAAAATTGTATCAGGAGGCAAGAAACAGATTTATTGAGGCCCTCAGGGAAGTAGGGGATTATGCCTTTCTGCGGGGGGTGAAGTTGTCCATAGAAAATATCAGTGCCGCTTACTTTTTTGCTTATGAGTTGGATGATCTTGTGACGCTGGCCGGTAAGATTAAAAATTTGGGGATCACTCTGGATATAGGTCATGCTTTCATAACGAAAATAGAGAGAAAAAGACCCTTCCCGGAGGAAGAGATCGGGCATGAGATTGTTGAAAAACTGAAGCCGTTCCTTACTCACATCCATTTCCACGATAACGGAGGTGTAAAAGACGAGCATCTGGCAATTGGAAAGGGGAAAATAAATTTTTCTCCCATTGTGGCCGCAATAAAAAAAATAAATTTTATGGGTAGAATAATTATAGAGGCCTGGGAACCCGAACAATCGCTTGACCTGGCCAAAGATCAGCTGAAAACGGTGAAAAATTTATTTGGACAATAAATATGGAGATAATTATTTTAGGTTCAGGAACCGGGATTCCCACTGCCAGAAGATCTTCTCCCGGGTTGGTGGTAAAAACAGGTGAAAAACCTATCCTGTTCGATAGTGGAAGCGGGTCCCTGCATCAACTTTCCCTGGCGGGAATTGACTATCATCAAATCCACTATCTTTTTTATACCCATTTTTTTCATCCTGACCATGTCAATGATCTTACGGCCATCCTTTTCGCCAACAAGTATGACCGGCCCGAAAGGGAAAAAACCCTTAACATTATCGGCCCCCGGGGTATGAAAAACTTTTATCGAAATATCCGGAGACTTTTTCCTCTTTTTGAACGGATGCCTTTTCCGGTAAATATTCAGGAGGTAATGGATGATCAGATAACCCTGGATTCTGCCATAATAACATCAAAGCCCTTGTTTCATCAGGAAGTGGACTGTGTGGGATATCGAATTGAGTCGGGGGGAAAGGTGGTGATCTATACCGGGGATACTGATTATTGTCCAAACCTGATTGAATTGGGGAAAGATGCGGATCTTCTTATTTCCGAGTGCTCTTTTCCTGATCAATTCAAGGTGGCAGGACATTTATCTCCCCGTTTGGCAGGGGAAATTGCCACCAAAACCCGGGCCAAACAATTATTACTAACCCACCTCTATCCCATTTGCGATGATTACGATATCAGAGGAGAAGTAAAAAACAATTTTTCCGGGGAAGTAATGGTGGCTGAAGATTTAATGAGGATTACTATTTAAGGAGTATTTTTAAAATAGGGTTTGGTATGGATCGGGAAATTGCTTTTCAAGATCAAATCAAAAAACTGAACATTATTGGTATCGCTCTTTCCAGTGAAACAAATGTGAAGGTGTTGCTGGGAATGATCCTTAAAGAGGCAAGAAATTTTACCAATGCGGACGCGGGAAGCCTTTATATAAAAGAGGATGGGAAGCTATATTTCGAAGTTACCCAAAACGATACCCTCGATGGTAAAATGGGGAGGGATACATTTGCCCCCCATCCTTTGCCATTAACCAAAAAAAGTATTGCAGGGTATGTTGCCGTCACGGGAAAATTTCTTAACATTCGTAATGTTTATGAAATATCCAGGTCACTGGATTACAGCCTTAACCCGGAATTTGATAAAAAAAATAACTATCAAACCCGTTCCATGCTGGTGATCCCCATGGAGGACAATGGGGGAGAAGTAATCGGGGTTCTGCAGCTCATAAATTCTTTAGACTCGAATGGTCATGCGATTCCCTTTGCAATGGAATACGAAGATCTCATTTCATCCCTCGCTTCCCAGGCAGCAGTATTCATCAGAAATGCCAAATTGATCGAAAACCTTAAAAAATTTTTTGATGCGTTGGTTCGGTGCTGTGTCTCCGCAATTGATGCCAGAAGTCCTCATACCGCTGGTCATTCAAAGAGGGTCGCTGGTTATGTGGTTAGGATCGCCAGGGCGATTAACCAAAAAAGGATTGGGAAGTTTGCCAAAGTTCAGTTTACCCCGGAGGAGATAGAAGAGCTTAACTATGCAGCTTGGCTCCATGATGTTGGAAAGGTGGGAGTTCGGGAAAATATTCTGGAGAAGGTAAACCGTCTTTCCGATGATCAGTTCGAAGTAATAAAGGTAAGGTTTAATGAAATTAAGTTCAGTATTCAAAATAAATATATTCAAAAAAAATTTGATCTTCTTAAAAATAACGTTAATGATGAATCGACGTCCGAGGAGCTGGATAACAGCATGCAACATGAATTAAAAGATGTGGATGAAGATTTGGAATTTATTTCGTCGGTGAATAAGCTAAAATTTTTGAACCATGAAAAGGGAAATAAGTTAAGAAAGGTTTCCCGAAAAATTTATCAGAATTACCAGGGAAAAAAAAGAACCTTTTTAACGAAATATGAATATCATCATCTTTCAATTAAAAGCGGCAACTTGACCGAGGAAGAGTTCCATGAGATTCAGTCCCATGTGGCATATACCTCAAATATTATCGATGATATACCATTTACCAAAAATTTTCTTAATATCCCGGTTTTTGCTTCCGCCCATCACGAAATGCTAAACGGTACCGGATACCCCAAGAAACTTCACGGTGTTGAGATCCCCCTCCAGTCAAGAATATTAACCGTGGCGGATGTGTTTGATGCCCTGATCGCATCTGATCGACCTTACAAAAAAGCGGTGTCACCAGACAGGGCAATTGAAATTCTTAAATATGAAGCAAAAAACGGCAGGCTTGATCAAGACATTGTCGACATATTCATAGAAGACAAATTATACGAATCCATTTCCGAAACAATGATTTTCCCTGAATTCTAATCATTATCCTTATCCACCGCCGCCTTAAGAAGATTGAGAATGTCCGGAATCGCTGAAGTTACCCGGCTCCAATTCGGAATCAGGTGGTTTTCCAGCGGATCCCTTAAGAATTCCTGGGAGGCGATGGAAAGAGATCTGGAGAAGGTTTCCACGGTTATTCCCTCTTGATGGCGATCAAAAAAAAGCCCGTTAAAAGAGGAGTCGTCATTATACTGTTTTATGGCGTTCTGAGCAGTTTTAAGGTAGGAAACGCTTAGGGTTTTGAAAAATCCATCCGAGAGGATGATCCCTTCATTGGCTAAAGTCATAAAGATACTTCGGGCGATATCAATGGTCATCTTATTCAGGCCGGTTTTTGAATCTTCCGGGGAGAGAGGTTGATGTTTATGCTCATAGTTGTCACATAGTTCTGCCTGACAAATTCTCTGGGTGGAACAATTTTTAAAAACTTGGGCCAGGACTCCCACTTCCAGCCCCCAATCCCCAGGGATCCGGTTCATCCGGGCCAAATCCGCCACCATGGAAAATTCACCGGCCAGTGGATAACGAAAGCTGCCTAAATAGGACAAAAATGGGATATGGCCAATCAGTTTTTTTAATGCCCCGACCAGGGGAATTAAAAACAACCGGGTTGCTCGTCCGTGAAGGCGATCTGTAACCCTGTTGTAATAGCCCTTGCAAAACTCATAGTTCAAATTGGGATTGACCACCGGATAGCACAATCTTCCCAGCAGTTCCCGGTGATAGGTTAAAATATCGCAATCATGAAGAACGATTACATCACTTGTCCCTCCCGCCAATATGTAACCGTAAGAGATCCAGGTCGATCTGCCCTTTCCGTCATCACCGATGGAAAGCCCATTTTCTTCAAGCAACTTATAAATTGCCTGCATATCATGGCTATTGTTCCAGACGATTTTGACGAGATGCGATAGGGGAGCAAAAAGTTTTTTAGCATATTCCAAATCTTCTTTGCTGCTTATGCCCAGAGTGAGGATTATCTCATTTAAATACTTAACTTGCTCCAATTCCTCAATAATTTTTTTCATCGCATCTCCCCTGAGATCACGGGGAATAGCGGGTAGCACTAAGGCAATCGGCCTCTGCTTCGAATATTTGATTAAACCCTCTTCTAAATTTTCTAGATTGTTTTTTCCCAACCGATGGAGGGTTGTAACCATTTCACCTTGGTAAAAATCTCCCATTTTAGACCTCCCCCTACCAACCCAACGGGTGGTGGATAAAAATGATAAAAACTAATTTGCCATCCCTTTCTATCCAAGTAAAATGATTAACTCCGATTTTTGGCATTGTTAATTTGGGATAGTTTTCTATATAATATAACATATTGAAATAATACTATAAAAATAGTTTAAACCTATCCTTAATTTAGCAATGCCCGATTTTTTTCGTTTAAACTTCATTCCAAAAGACAACCTGCTTCTTTTAAGTTATTGAGGAGATTTTGGGTAACCTCTCCAACCGACGGTGCTCCATCGATTTCTATGACTTTGATACCTTCCCCTGCCTTATTTTTGAGGATATTTTTGGCAGCCATCGTCCCGCTTTCCTCATCGAAATAAATTCCATGCCTTTTATTTATCGCTATTTCGTCTTGATCATCGTCTCGTTTTTTGAGTTTTCCGCCGCAGACCCGGCAAACCATTTTTCCCTCTTGAACGCGCGGTTTGATCGGATCAATATTGACGTTATTGGGGTGATTGTTGTCATTGACACAAAGCCTTCTGCCCATAATTCTTTTTTTGGCAACTTCCCGGTCTAAAACAACTTCAATGATCAAATCCAATTTGATATTTTCGTTTGTTAAAGCATCATAAAGGGCTTTAGCTTGAGCCACATTGCGGGGGAACCCATCCAGCAGCCAGCCTTTTTTGCAATCATCCTGTTTCAGGCGGTCAAGAATCATGGGAATGGTGATCTCGTCGGGAACCAGTTCACCCTGATCAATATAAGCCTTTGCCTGGTTTCCCAGCTCAGTTTGCCGGGAAATATTTTCTCGGAAAATCACCCCTGATTCCACATGGGGTAAATTAGTTTTTTGTTTAATAATCGCTCCCTGGGTCCCCTTTCCGCTTCCATTGGGACCAAAAATTATTATGTTCATAATATCTCCCTTAATAAATTTGTTTAAATTTTTCTATTATTGCACTCCAATTATTCCCTGTCAAGATTACGATTGCAATTGCAGCTGTGCAACTTATTGACGATGAAAACGTGCTGTGTTAGGTTTATATTACTAAGATTTCAAAGTTAATGACAAATCTGAATAATGCTAAAATAAGGAGAACTTTCATGATATCCGGGGTAGCGCCGATTTTAAACTTTAACAAAGTTCGAGTCATTATTTATGACTGTGACGGTGTTCTATGCGACAGCACAAAGGCAAACCTCAAGTTTTACAACCACATTCTAAAGGAATTCGGCAAACCGCCTATTAATGAGGGGAATCAAAAACTTGTGAACATTGCCCAAACCAGGACAACCAAAGAGGTGCTGGAAGTTATTTTTTTAGGAGATCCGACCCTTGAGGAAGCTCAGAAATTTTCCCGGGAGACAAATTATGATCCCTTCCATAAGTGGATGAACCTCGAACCGGGAATTCCGGAAATCTTGGAAATTTTACAAAATAAATATATTCTCTCAATAGCAACTAACCGGGGCAAGTCATTGGTTAAGGTGCTGACCCATTTTAATCTAAACCGTTTCTTTGATTACTGGGTGACTTCTTTGGACGTCAATGCCCCCAAACCTCATCCTGACTATCTTTTGAAAATTATAAGGCACTTTAATATAGCAAAGGAAGAAGCTTTGTATATCGGCGATTCCAGGGTTGACCGTGAAACCTCCAGGGAAGCGGGAGTGAATTTTATCGCCTATAAAAATAATCTCGATACCCCCATGGAAATCCATAACCATTTAGAGCTGCGAAGCATGCTGGGGATATGATATGGGGGCACTGAGGTGTGCCGTCTTAAATTTTTACTTTTAATTACACCCTTAAAAACAATTTTTGCCTGGTATTTTTAGATGATATCAACCAACCAATCATTTATTTATTTGTCATTTGAGTTTTTCGAGGAATTTAGCTAAACGGCCATTGAGTTCGCTTAACTAGAACTTGATAACTATTTATTTTTATAAATAAAATCTAAAAAAGACGTTAGTAACTCATAAAATCACGGTTTTTTTATTGAAGCTGACTACGGGATTCAAAATTGCTTAAGCGAATTCAACAGCCATTATTGGTTGTGAATTATGTTGTTTATTATAATGTTGACGAAGGGTGAATTATCTGTTAATAATCAATTTTATTGTGTGTCCGTTCACAGACAGCTTACGGTTTGCAGTTAACTATTGCCTAAGTTGAGCTATTAGCTGTCGGCACACAAACGTTTAGCTTTGAAAAACCGAGGTATTACGGCAGCTTGAAATAAACATCCAATGGGTGGCTTGTAATAGCAAAACATCCTGTGATCATTTTGGCTAATAGCTAACTGCTAAAGGCTAAGTGCTCAATTCAGGTATTGGTAAAGACTTAGGATTAAGATGTAAGTATGAGTTCTTCTTTTGAAGATTTAGGAGCCTTGAACAATTTAAAAGAATTTGCGGGTCCTGATTCCGGAATTGGAACCGATACCGAGCATGTTTAAATAGCTATAAAATTCATTTCATTGAAGAAAAAACCGTGAACGGTTACCTTATTATAACGGATTAAACTAATTATTCAAAGCCGGGCAGTCCGATAATCTTTAAATAATTTTTTCTTCGTCGGCAATTTGAGCAACCATTAAAACTTTTAGGGATATATTTATGGAAATAAGGTGTAGATTTGCTCCCAGTCCCACAGGATATTTACACATCGGAGGAGCGAGGACTGCCTTGTTCAATTGGCTGTTTGCCCGACATAATGGAGGAAAATTTATTCTCCGCATTGAAGATACCGATGAGGCCCGGTCCACTCCCGAATCAATCCGGGGTATCCTCGAAGGAATGGAATGGCTTGGGTTGGATTGGGATGAAGGGCCTTATTACCAGACCGACCGTATAGAAATTTATCAGGGCCACATTGATCGACTCCTTAATGAAGGCAAGGCTTATCATTGCTACTGTTCGCCGGAAAAACTGGAAGAAATGAGAAAGCGGGCACAGGCAAAAGGGCAAAAACCAAAGTACGACGGTACCTGCCGGAATATAGCCAATCCCATAATAAATAAACAATCCGTGGTAAGGTTCAAGTCCCCTCAATTGGGAAAAACACTATTTGATGACTCCATAAAGGGCGAAGTTGAGTTTGAAAATTCAGAGTTAGATGACTTAATTATCCGAAGGAGTAACGGGTCTCCTACCTATAATTTCAGTGTGGTAGTAGATGACGCCACCATGGGGATAACTCATGTCATACGGGGAGATGATCATCTTAACAATACCCCCAAGCAAATTTTACTTTATCAGGCACTGGGTTATCCTCTCCCCAAATTTGCTCATGTTCCAATGATTCTGGGAAATGACGGAAATCGATTGAGTAAGCGCCATGGCGCCACCTCAGTAATGAAATACCAGGAGATGGGATATCTCTCCCCGGCATTAGTTAACTATCTTGTTCGCCTGGGGTGGTCCCACGGCAATCAGGAAATTTTTTCGCGGAATGAATTGATTGATAAATTTTCTCTCGATAAGGTGGGGAAATCAGCGGGCATATTTGATCTGGACAAACTTCTCTGGTTAAACGGCCACTACATTAAAGAGACTGAGACTGAAACACTGGCAAAACTTTTACGTCCTTTTATCGAACTAGGGGGGCATGATATTCTCAGCAACGGGTATCTTTCCCGGGTGGTGGATACCCTCAGGATAAGAAGCAAAACCCTGATAGACATGGCCAGGCTGGCCGATTTCTATTTCAATGATGAAATAAAATACCCGGAAGATTTAGTAAATAAATTTTTGAAATTCAACATGATAGAAATCTTTGAAACCTTGGTTGAAAAACTTGGTAAGCTTGAATTTTTTGAAGAGAAACCGGTGGAAACTATCTTTCTTGAAATCTTAAAAGAAAGAGATATTAAATTTGGCAAGGTGGCTCAACCGGTCAGGGTAGCTCTGACCGGAAGCACAGTGAGCCCTGGAATTCATGAAACAATTGTTGCTCTGGGAAAAGAAAAGGTTTTAAAAAGATTGAACATTGCCATTGAGCTCATTAAAAAAGGGCATAAGAGCACTTAGGCAATTTTATTTTGCGGTTTGAACCATGAAATTAAAAAACTTTTTTTGTAATGTTGTTAAATTTGAGGTCCGTTAGGGTGTTTAGAAAAAAACATTTATTGCTTACGTAATTCAACTTTTCAAATAGCTCGGTTAAACTGGGGGATCGTCCAGTGGCAGGACACCAGACTCTGGCTCTGGTTACGGGGGTTCGAGTCCTCCTCTCCCAGCCATGGTCCCATCGTCTAGCGGTTAGGATATCGGCCTCTCACGCCGAAGACACGGGTTCGATCCCCGTTGGGACTACCACTTTTAATAAATTCCCGGTGATTTTTCGTTCTACCCACCGGATCATCGGATAAAGCCGGCTATATGAATATTGCACGGGCATCTTTTTAAAGAATGTCGTTACTATTTAATTCCGGCAAAAGATCTCTGTTATAGTGATGCTTCACAGTTGATGTCTCGGCTTGAAGAAGTCGTTAAGCTGCCGGAGGCCTAGGCTTCTTCTATTCCGGATTCCGGCTCTCTGTCTGCCGTGCCGGCACAGGCAGGCTGACTCTTGAGTAGTTGCAATATTTTTTTATTGACAAATTTATTATGTACTTGTATAAAAAAATTTTATATTTAACAATAAAACAGTCGTTTATTTTTCTTTTATGTTAGCACTAAATTTTATGCTCCCTAATAATCACTGCTTAGGTGGGTTTTTGATGCGGTAAAGACACTTGTGCTGGTTTAAAATTGGTTTTGCGGTAAACGATAGGCTGTGGCATAAAACAAAAAAATCATCAACTTTCTAAAATAATTATGGAAATAGCCAAATTAAAGGAACTTACCCGTCAGACTGCGCAGAAATTGTTTGGGGGGGGGGTAAAGATGGACCCTCCTTTTAAACTCTGGCGAGAATTTAATCCTCAACTGGCAAAGGATTTATCCCTGCATATCACCGGGAAACTCTATTCCCGAACGGTCATCACTATTCAGGAAAGACAGATGGTGGCCATTGCATCCCTTGCCTCCATGGGAAAAACGGAAGAACTCAAATTACATATCAATGGAGCATTAAATGTAGGGGTTGAACCGCATAAAGTGGCGGAGGTATTATATCAGATATCCACTTATGCCGGAGTTCCGGCCATGAACGAGGGGTTGACGGTGTTAAAGGATATATTGGTCGAATTAAACAAATGGCCTATATCCACATCCGACCATAAATGATGAAAAAATATGTATTGTTTGATTTAAAATGTCTAATTCATACGGACATATACCACTTATTTTTACAAACCATCTGAACTGCTATTGGAAAGAGAGGTGACGGATAACATATTTTAAGGCATCATGTCAATTAAAAATAATGAGCGAAAGCAATAGGTTAAAAAGATTTAAGGAGGATAGATAATGGCCGATGCGAGTTTTGATGTAGTGATTGTAGGAGGAGGAAGTAAAGGGCTGGTGGCAGGTATGTACCTACAGAAATATGGGGGCATGCAGGTGGGTATCTTTGAAAAAAGACATGAATTGGGAGGAGGGTGGTCCAGCGAGGAATCAGCTACCCCCGGTTTTGTCTCCGATCACCATGCTACCGATTTTGCTTGGTGGTATACCAAAATTTTGGAGGATGATTTTCCTTTTAACCAGCGAGGTTATAAGTTTGTTCCCTACCATGTGGCCGGTGGGGGAGTATTTATCGAAGATAATTCCCAGTACCTTATCTACAGCCCGTTTAATGATCCCTCCCAGGAAAAGACCGCCGAGTCTTTTGCCGATTTTTCAAAGCGGGATGCCGACACCTGGCTGAAGCTATGGGATATGTGGGATACAGTGGGAAGGGATTCATTCCTCAAACATTTACATAATCCCGCCCTCCCTTATCCCGACGCAATTAACGAGCTGGATGAGAGTGAACAATTCCTGGGGCACCCCAAGATGAAGGCCCTCGGTATTGACCGTTCATTTGTGGTCCGTTCCCCAATTGAGGTATTCCGGGATCTGTTTGAAAGCGAAGCCCTCATTGCCGGTATGCTCAGGATTACTCATTCGTGGACGGGCAACTCTTCCGATCTCAATGCAGCCGGTTTAATGAGTTTGTTCACCCTGCTGGGACTTACCGAATACGGAGGAGCATACGGGGGAACCCATACCACCGCCCATGCCGCTTATAAATGTTTTGTGGAAGAAGGCGGTAAATCATACACCGAACATGAAGTGGAAAAGGTTTTAGTCAAAAATGGCCGGGCAGTTGGAGTTCGTCTTGCGGACGGCACCGAAATAGAAGCCCGCAAAGCTGTAATCAGCACCCTCCAGCCTTCCCAGCTGGTGTTTGAACTCACCGACCCGGATCTCTGGAGCTGGCGTATCAAGCGTAGGGTAGAAAACCTCTCCAAATGGAGAATCACCATTACCTGGTATACCTGGGCACTCCACGAAGCACCCCACTATGCCGAAGCTGCCAAGATTAACCCCGATATTGATCGGGTTGGGTGGTTGACGATTGGGACGAAAGATCCCAATGCACTGACCATCAACCATGCCCACCGGGTCATGGGTGAATTCTGCGAAGATCCCAACCTGGTAATCTGCAACCATCCGGCAACCGATCCTGCCCGGGTTCTTGCCGACAACAAGTGGTCCATCCTCTCCGAGGAGTTTGTCCTGGGAGCGGATAAACTTACTGAAAGAGAGTGGAAGGAATACAAAGTAAAACATGCCAACTGGGTAATTGATTTAATGAACAAGGTAGCCCCCAACATGAGCTGGGATAACGTAATCGGCTACACCCCCCAGACTCCCTTTGAATGTGCCCGTCTTACTAATATGGCGCCCACCGGTAACTGGGCGGTGTTGGATCATATACCCAGTCAGGTGGGGAGATGGAGACCGATTCCCGAACTGGCCGATCACAGAACCCCCATCGAGGGTCTCTATGGAACCGGTTCCGGATGGCACTTTGCCGGAATGGGCTCGGCCTCTCAGGGGTATACCTGCTATAAAACCATGGCTAAGGATTTAGACGGTCTTACAATGCCGGAAAAAACAGAGGAACGGGGTTATTAATAAAGAATTTCAAAGGTTCCTGAAAGGAGGAAACCATGCCAATAGATTATGATACCAAACCACGCTATGTTCCCGAAGAAGCGGATGTAGTTATTATAGGAGCAGGACCCAACGGATTGGAGGCTGGCGCTTACCTCTCCAAGGCCGGTGCCAAGGTGGTGGTACTGGAAAGACGTTATGAGATGGGTGGCGGTCTGCTTACCGAGGAAATCACCAACCCCGGTTATCTCCACAACACCCATGCCGTCTATATGATGATGGTGGACTATGCCCCCGTTTACCAGGACTTCAAACTGGACGAGGAGTATAACTGCAAACACCTCCTCCCCGAGCTCCAGTTTGCCCTTCCCCTTTCCGACGGAAGGTGCGTATGCCTCTATACTGATATTGAAAAGACCTGTGCCAACTTCGCACAGTTTTCCAAAAAAGATGCAGAATCCTACAGGGAGTTTCATGCCCTGGCTAAACAGTGCATGGATGATTTTATCGGTCCTGCCACTTATGCTCCCCCCTTACCCACTTTGGATGCAGTGGTTAAGATGCAGTCCCACAAGACCGGGGAGATCGTAATGGAGTACTCGGAGATGACCGCCCTTGAAATCGTCAACAAACACTTTGAAAACGAACACATCAGGGCGCTCATGCTTTATCTCGCCTGCCACTGGGGAGTGGAATACGATCAGGCCGGCTTAGGCTATCTGGTTCTCCTCTACTTAAACAGATCCACCAATTATCGCCTGGTAGTGGGAGGCTCCCACATGGTTGCCCAGGCCCTGGGCAAGATCATCCATGAAAACCAGAGTGCAACTATTAATAACGTCCGGATCAAACAGATCGTCATGGAAGGCGGCAAGGCCGTTGGAGTGGAACTGGATGACGGCAATATCATAAAGGCCAAGACAATAATCAGCACCCTCGATCCCCACCAGACCTTCTTTAAGCTGGTGGGAAAGGAACATCTGGAATCGGAGTTCACCGAAAAACTGAACGGCTATCAATGGGATAAATACAGTCTCTGCGGTGTTCACCTGGCCATGGAACAGGCCCCGGATTTTAAGGCCGCCGCCTCTAACCCGGATATCAATAATGCTTATGTCTACATACTCGGCTTAGAGACCCAGGAAGCGGTTATTAAAGAATTTGACGCGATATACAAGGGAGAATTGCCCGCCGAGACCGCTTATAACTGCTGCTTCCCATCAGTACTTGACCCCCGTCAGGCACCACCGGGACGATGCACGGGATTACTTTCCCGAATCGCACCCTATGATCTAAAAGACGGCGGAGCAGACAAATGGTACAACTTCAAATTTAAACAAGATCTGATTGATCAGTATATCGCCACCTTGAATAAATATGCTCCCAACATCACCAAGGACAACATTATGCAGACCTATATTTCTACTCCCATTGATGTAGAAAATAAACTTTCAAGCATGGTGAAGGGTGGGATCAAACAAGGGGCATATGCTCCTCTGCAGATGGGTTTTCAACGGCCTAATGATGAATGCTCAACCACCAAAACCCCTATTGATAACCTTTATCTGGGTGGTGCCTGCACCTACCCAGGAGGATGTGTTATCTGGGGACCGGGTTACAATGTAGCCAACAAAGTTGCAGAAGATCTGGGAATCACTAAATGGTGGAAGGAACCGGCCTCGGTAACTGAAGCTAAAAATAAGGGATTGTTATAAATAGATAGTATTAATCTGTAATTAACTAATGGGGTAGCTTATGATGGAAATATATTTTAATCTAAAATAAGCTATCCTCTGTTTTATTGAACTCAATAAGGGGGGGTGAAAATAAAATGAGGATGAGATCAACGGGATTGGGGAAAACCGAGTTGGAAGCCGATATATTTAAGGTGGACCTGGAACAGGATTTAATAATTATTCATATTCAAAGTACAAAACCGGTTCGCTGGCATATCAGATGCGCTATTGAGCCGGAAGATAGATGGTTTATCGTTAAATGGCTCTTTAAGATGAATTTCAAGATAATTAAACTCCTTTCTTTTTCTGATCCTGAAGGAAAACATCCCGAACCGGAACAATTTTAGGGATTTGAAAAATAAGTAGTTAAATTTTAAAGGGGTAATGAATTATGAAGATGCGATCTACAGGGTTGGGAAAAACCGAGCTGGAAGGTCATTTTGAAAACATTGAACTGGATGGGGATTTATTAATCATGCATGTTCAAACCACCAAACCGGTTAAGTGGCATCTTAGGTCCGGTATTCAGCGACGTGACAGACTTGCTGTGCTTAAAATGCTGCTTAAATTAAATATAAAATTGATTCCATACTTATGGCGCTGGAAATCCCATGACCCGCCACGGGAACCGAAGGACTATTAAAAGTCTTTTTGTTGAATAATTAACCACTACACAAAAAACTGTAATTTTGTCGACAATAATGTCGTAAGCAGGTTATTATTTTCATTTTTTAATAAAAATGAAAAATATGTCGGTAAAAAAGAAAGGTAAATTTTTTATTATATTAGGACCGGGTAGAGGAGAACAAAAATGAAATTAAAGGACAAAGTAGTCATCATAACTGGAGCTGGTCAGGGTATTGGTAAAATGTATGCTACCAAATTAGCTCAGGAAGGGGCTAAAATTGTAATAGCAGAGATTAACCTTGATAACGCCAATGCGGTAGCCAGAGAGATTGAGGGTCAGGGTGGAGATGTATTGGTCGTTCAAACCGATGTTTCCGATGAAAAAAGTACCCAGAAAATGGCGGATGAAACCGTGAAAGCCTTCGACAGGATAGATGTTCTGATCAATAACGCAGCAATCTATTATGGAATTGGCTTTAAACCATACGATGCTATCAGCGTTGAAGATTGGGACCGTTTGATGGCGGTAAACGTCAAGGGAAGCTGGTTGTGCATTAAGGCAGTTGTTCCCCAGATGAAAAAACAAAAAAAAGGTAAAATCATCAATGTCAGTTCAGCAACCTGGCTGATGGGTATTCCTTATATGCTGCATTATGTTACTTCCAAGGCGGCGGTAGTGGGAATGGTTCGTGCGATATCAAGAGAAATTGGTGAATTCGGCATCAACATTAATGCAGTTTCTCCAGGTCTAACCATGACGGAAGCCAGTCTCACTCTCCCCGGCCAGCCTCCAAACCTGGACAAGATGATTTCCGAGCAGACCGCCATGAAACGTAATGAGCAACCGGAAGATTTGGTTGGGACTATTATTTTTCTTTCTTCAGATGGATCGGATTTTATAACCGGTCAGCTGATTAATGTGGATGGGGGATGGGCTCTTCACTAAGACGTAACTTCAATTTTTTACAAATTAGCCATCAAATAGAACTGGAGATTTTATGGGTGCATGGGCAGGTAAAATATTAAGAGTAGATCTTACCAACAAAACTCACAAAATAGAAGATTTAGATTCCTCCTTTGCCAAAGATTTTATAGGAGGTCAGGGTTTTTCCTCCAAAATTTTATATGATGAGGTTGATCCTACCATAGATGCATTGTCGCCTAAGAATAAGTTGATCTTTACTTCGGGGGCACTAACGGGAACAGGGGCCGTATCGGCTTCCCGAGGATGGGTAAGTGCCAAATCACCACTTACCGGCACCATCGGTTTTGCATCCTTTGGGGGGTCTTTTGGCCCTGAACTTAAGTTTGCAGGGTATGATATTTTAATTGTAGAGGGATCTTCCGAGAGCCCTGTCTATATATGGATCGATGATGACCAGGTTTATATTGAATCTGCTGCTAAACTTTGGGGGAAAAATACCCATATAACCGATGACTCTTTAAAAAAGATGATTGAGCCCAATTCTTGGAAGGCACGGGATATTCACGTTGCCTGTATTGGCCCTGCCGGCGAAAACAAGGTATTGATGTCCAGTGTAATGGCGGATAAAAATCGGGCGGCAGGTCGGTGTGGTCTGGGCGCAGTGATGGGTTCAAAAAATCTTAAAGCCGTGGCAGTACGGGGTTCTCACCCCATTCCCATTGGTAAGCCCAAAGAATTTCGATATGCTGTTAAAGAGGCTTTAGACCGGATCAGCAAGCACCCGGTGGGAGGTAATCTATTTCCCGCTTACGGCTCCGGGAGTTTGGTTGAGGCATACAATGTGGCAGGATTAGTTCCTTCGAAAAATTTTCAACATGGTCCGGTTGATTTTGATAAAGTTGCAAATTTTAGCGGACAGGTAATCGCCGAAAATTTTATGAGGAGAAATAAAGCATGTTACGGTTGCCCCCTTTCCTGTGGTGGACCTTGCGTGGTCACCAATCCTTCTTTTGCCGGAAGGGGCGAGCGGCCGGAATTTGAAACCTTGGGATTAATGGGCGGATCATGCGGGATTGAGCAACCCGAAGCAATTCTTAAGATTAATTTCTTATGTAATGAGTTGGGGATGGATACCATGGATGTGGGCAATACGTTGGCTTGCGCAATGGAGCTTTACGAGAAAAACTACATCCCCGCCAAAGATCTTGGGTTCCGCTATCTCACTCTCAACTTCGGTGATGCCCTGGCAGCAGTAAGATTGGTAGAGATGACAGCGTATCGAGAGGGGTTTGGAGATACTTTTGCAGACGGGGGCTACCGGATGGCAGAGCAGTATGGGCATGCCGAGCTATTTATGGGCGCAAAGAAAATGGGTTTTCCTGCCTATGATGTTCGCAATGCTCATGGAATGGGGTTGGCAGTTGCTACTTCTACCCGTGGGGCATGTCACAACCGTGCCTATACTTTAGCTGCGGAAATACTGGGGACACCTGTTAAGCTTGATCCCATTACTGAAGATGGAAAAGCAGGACTCGTTTATGAAATGCAAAATCTGACTGCCGCATTAATGGATGCAGCCGGGATCTGTATTTTCAGTATTGCGGGTGGACATACCCCGGAAGATATGTATGCCCAGCTTGCCACTGCCACGGATGTGGGATTAAGTTTTGAAGACTGCATGATTGCCGGGGAAAGAATCTGGAACCTTCAAAAGCTCTATAATCTTAAAGCAGGAATAACCAAAAAGGACGATACGATTCCTCAGCGCTTCCTTAAGGAACCGGCGGAGTACGGACCTGGAAAAGGTACTGTTGTAGATTTGGATAGAATGCTTGAAGAATATTATGCAATAAGAAGTTGGGATAAAGACGGGGTGCCCACCCCGGCGAAGCTTAAACAGTTGGAATTACAATAAATTGAATTAACTTTCCCAAGGGGGAACAACCAAGAGGAAGTTATATTATGAAAAAGGTTATGAAGATTTATCATGACAAATGTACTGGCTGTCGTTATTGTGAGATTATTTGCTCCCTTCGGCATTTAAAAAACGCTGTTGACCCGAAACAATCCCGAATCAGGGTCTACCAAGACGATGAACGGTTTTTTCCTATTATTGCCGGCGCTACCTCCACTCAAGAGTGTCGCCCCCACAGCACTGTGTTTATGGGTAATGAGGAATTTGAAGACTGTGCTCTTTGTCGAGCCAGTTGTCCTTCTCGTCCCTGGTTTAAAGATCCTAATACCGGGAAAGCACTCAAGTGCAGTATGTGTGGTGATTGCGTAGAATGGTGTCCAAGCGGGGCTTTGGAGATGATACAGGCTTCATAGTTCTTGGTTGGGTCTCCGACCAATGTAACTTAAATTATCATTTATTTGTCATTTGAAATTGACTTAAAAATTGTATTTTTTTTAAAGGAGGACTGCTTACATGGCATTAAAAATAGATCTGGATAAATGCACTGGCTGCGGAGATTGCGTAGATGCCTGTGGTATGGAAGTACTAGCCATTGAGGATGATAAAGTTAAAATTATAAATGAAGAAGAATGCACCGAATGTGGACTGTGTGAAGATGAGTGCGCCGAAGATGCAATCTGTTTAGAGGACTAGAATATTATTTTAGGGGGGGGGTAACCCCCCCCTTTTTTTCTAACTATCTAATCTTGCTTGCTTTATCTCCCCTGTTCATTTAACGCAACCCCGATCTTATTCTACTTTACAAAAATCCGCTTAAAAAAGTTAATAGCCAAGAAGAACACAAAATCCCCTCTTAATTTAATTAAATGACCATTGAGATCGCTTGGGCAATTTTGAATCCCCTCTGTCAGCTTCAATGAAAGATGATTATAATTTTATGAGTTGTCACCATCTTTTTTAGATTTAGTTCATATTAAAGTTCCGTCATTCCTTCTCCCCGATCGGAGTCAAGGAAAAGGTCGGCTGGAACGACGGTGCAGCCAATACGATATTTTTTTAAAAACCGTCTGGTTGGTAAAAATTGTGGGCACTCAAGATAAAAGCAGACAATTATCAATTTTTAGTGGAGTGAAAAAATATCCATTTTTGATTATCAGTGGATTTTTATCCATTATTTTTGGTAACCTAAATATTGAAGGTGCATTATTAACCGAGGTTATTTTTAACTTAATAATAATATCATTTTTAGCTTGTTTACCCATTCACAAGAATTTTATAATAGTAGTTTGACTTTAATCTTATAATCCGTTAATATGCCTTAATATTTTATAACCGTTTACGGTTTTTTTTCAATGAAATGCATTTTATAACGACACACAAGCACGTTTGATATTGACTCCAATTCCGGAATCAGTTTTTTTAAATTGTTCAAGGCTTCCAAGTCTTCAAAAGCAGTACCCATAATCTTCTTTTTTCTTCTGTTTTGATGAACGGTTTACTGTGAACTACTAACCGTGGACAAGATATATGTAGTACAATTTTAAGAAAGTATCGACCCTGAAAAAAATTTGCGGATACCATCGCCATTATGCATAATTAATTTTATTGTCTGTGACTAATCACATAGTTTTAACTCGTTAATAACACAAGGGGAATCAAATGGATAAACTTAAAGAAGAAGCTATAAAGAATCCTTTAAAAATTCAGGACAATACCTTCAGGGACGGCCATCAATCCCTTATGGCAACAAGAATGAGAACGGAGGACATGATTCCGTTTGCCGAAAAGATGGATGAGGTCGGTTTTTGGGCAATGGAGGTCTGGGGAGGGGCTACTTTCGATACGATGCACAGATTTTTAGCGGAAGATCCCTGGGAGAGACCAAAGATACTGAAAAAATATATTAAAAAAACCCCATTTTCAATGTTGCTGAGAGGGCAGAATCTTGTTGGATACAGGAATTATGCGGATGACGTTGCTAAGGCATTTGTAGATAAGGCATGTGAAGTGGGTATTGATATATTCAGGGTCTTTGATGCCCTGAATGATTTCAGAAATTTTCAAACCGTAGTCGAAAGAATAAAAGGCAACAAAAAACACCTTGAAGGTTCCATCTGTTATTCCCTCACAGAAAGGCATTTGGGGGGAGATGTCTTTAATTTGGAATATTTTATTTCCAAGTGCAGACAATTGGAAACTATGGGAGCTGATACCATCTGCATCAAAGATATGGCCGGAATAATGGCCCCCTATGATGTTTATGAACTAATAACCGAGCTAAAAAAGACGATTAAGGTTCCCATTCACTTGCATACACATTATACCAGCGGAATGGCTTCCATGACATATTTAAAGGCCATCGAAGCAGGCGTTGACATTGTAGATACCTGTCTGGCTCCCTTTGCCATGAGGACTTCCATGCCTGCCGTTGAACCGTTAGTTGTTACCCTCCAGGGAAGTCTGCGAGATACCGGATTTGATCTCAACAAACTGCTTGAATTGGACGACAATCTGGAAGAAGTTGCCCCTAAATACAGGGATTATCTTGCTACCAACAAAATTTCAGTTATAGATACCGGGGTTCTTGCCCACCAAGTGCCCGGAGGAATGATCTCTAACTTGATAAGCCAACTAAAGGAGGCCAATGCTCTGGATAGACTTCCTGAAGTTCATGCTGAAATACCGGTTACCAGAAAGGAACTTGGGACACCTCCTCTGGTTACCCCCACTTCCCAGATTATTGGGGTTCAGTCGGTCTTGAATGTTCTCTTCGGAAAGTATAAAATGATCACAAATCAGGTGAGGGATTTGGTTTACGGACTTTACGGAAAAACGCCTACCCCCATTGACCCCGATATTCAAAAGAAGATACT
>DAOWNY010000048.1 GCA_030642325.1 Deltaproteobacteria bacterium | reverse complement strand
GTAATACCTCGGTTTTTCAAAGCTAAACGTTTGTGTGCTGACAGCTGGTCGCTCAAATTAGGTATTGGTAAAACCTGGATCCAAGATGTAATTATGAGTTCTTCTTTTAAACATTTAAAACAACTAATCCCGGAATTGGAGTCGATATCAAACATGCTTATACATCGTTATAAAATTCATTTCATTGAAAAACCGTGAATAGTTAACAATTTATAACGTAATATCAAAATATATTTTCTATTTTCCAGCGCTGACCCTTCTAGCCCCTGCTGACTCCTTATTCTAACTTACCACCCACACCGCCATTTCCTTGGCTATATGAAGCACCTTGTTGCTTATCCGGCCCATTAAAAATTCTTCCAATTTCGAAAGACCCCTTCTTCCAAGCACAATGGTCCCATATCCCCCATTTTTCGCTTCTTCCACAATGGCCCCCGCTCGACTATTTACCCTTGTTATCAATTTGGTTGAAATCCGATTGGCAGCAAAACCAGCCTTTATTAAACGATCGGTTGCTTCATCAAACAAGGTGAGCATTCCACCCTTTATTTCATTGAACCACTTTTCTTCATAACCCTCGGGAAAAAAGTCTTCCGATTCCGAGGGTAAAATATCAATGCTTTCAATAGCATTGAACAGCACCACTTCAAAGTCCGAATGTCCCAATATGAAGCCGGTATGATCCACCGCCTTCATGGCACCTTCCGAGGCATCCAAACCCACCAAAACCTTTCCAGGCTTTGGACTGTCCCCCACCACCCAAATCGGGACATGAACAAGCTTTTCCATAAGCTTGTAGGCAATGCTGCCGATTACAATATCCTTAAACTTACTAAGCCCGGTGCGTCCAACCACAACCGCGTCATAGCCATCCTTAGATTCAGTTGCAATATCCCTTGCAATACCCTTATTTTTTTGATGAATGGTTAAAGTTATCGCATCGTTAGGAAATTTTCCAGCCAGAAGAATACATCTAACTTTTTCCAGATATTGCTCTGCCATATTTTTTTGCCGGACTTCCCATGCCAGAGCTGATGAAACCTTATCATGAAAGGCAGGATCTATACTCATGTCCCATATTAATTCCGGAATCTTACTCACCACAGTAAATAACACTATCTCCGTCTCATTGGGTGACAAAATCTTACTTGCATACCTCACCGCTTCAAATGATTGGTCTGATCCATCGATCGCCATCAAGACTTTCTTCTTCATAATTAAACCCCTCCTTCTTTAGTAATTTATTTGGTAAAATATGGCCACTTTATTGCTTGTTCTCTCTCATTTTCGGACAAGTGTCCATCATCCTCTTTATTTGATAATTTTCAGGTGATCCGTTTTATTGAAAACAACCCACTTAACTTATTGATTAAGAGATGAGATCAAATTTATTCGGCCTCGGTTTTTTTATTTTCAACTCCAAGGGGAATTCTGACTAACCGTGAAAAACTACCGCAACTTATCTCCATCCGGTAGTAACTTTCATCTTTCTCTCCCTTTTCCTGCTTCTTTTCCCCTTAATATATACCAATTTCCTTCTTATTGCTATTTCATAAGATTAATTCCTTCATTCTCGTTCAAGGGGATGTTCTCTGCTACCTGAGAACGGTCATAAGAAAAACCATTACAAAAAGCGCCACCGTCTCTATGATGCCGATAACCATCATGTAGTTTCCAAAGCCTTTGCCGGTTTCTGCCAGGGCATCAGAGGCCAGCGCCCCTGCTTTGCCCTGAAACCATGCAGATAAGCCCATGGCACAACCACCCATCAGCCCCCCTGAAAATTTTGCCAAAACAGAAATCGTTTCGGGTGAACCCTTGATGGCGTTCATGAGAATCATACCGTAAATGGTTTGAGAGAGGGGTGCCCCGACAAATGCAACCAGAATAAAAGGAGCATTTTTATTGGTGAGAAAACATTTTTTCCATGCCCCCAGCGCCCCCATCCCCGCTGCACCCGTCCCCAATGCCGAACCACAAGCAGCAAGGCATAATGACAGGATAAAACCGGCATCTCCCAGGTTTCCGAACTGGACCATACCCCCTCCTATTTTGATTAAATGTTTCTAAAGTATCCATCATCCTGCTTCGCATAAAGTTCCACCAACCACTTAAAACCGACCTCTATGTCCTTCCGCTCCCAATTTACCGAAAATCAATTGACCGCAACTTTTCCGGTGTTGCTATTTTAAACGGCTGATAAGTAATGCCTGCCCACTGAATATTCAAATGCCGGGAACATTCTAATATATTTAGTCTCACCCCGTGAACAAACACGGCCATAGCTCCCAGCAACAAATTGATGCTGTGACCAAAAATAAGAATCAAAATAGCTCCCAAGAGGGATAACGAACCATCAGAACCGAAGTCCCTTGCCATCCCGTTAAAAGCAACAGCCACTTCCTTGGTAGCAAGCCCCACCGCAAATAACCGAAGGTAAGAAATAAGATCGGAAAAACTCCCGATCCCGACCAGGGCATTCAAGGGAAGTTTTACCAATCCATGCAAAAATCCTTTTACTATCCCATCCTCCCCCTGTTCTTCAAAAGATATAACCATGATCACTCCCACCAATAGTAATAAAACACCCAGTGCATTCATCTCCTTATTCAGCACCAATAATCCGGCTAAAAAATAAATTCCCCATATTATCGCTGCCCATCCCGTTTCGGCAAAAGCGCTCAAAGCAGGGTATAATCTTTTTGCCGCAAAGAGGTGGGCCAACGAGAGCTGAATAGCGCCGATTACAAAACAGATATTAATTACGTTCTCTTCGCTTGCCCGGGCATAACTGTATAAGGAGGGAATGATCATCTCCGAAAAAAACGGGAGTTCGCTAATTGTCTTTAACCCAAACCACTGGCCGGTGACCGCGCCCCAAAGGATGGTGGCAAAAGAAAGGAAGTAGAATAAAAGGGTCATCTCCTTGGAAATACCGTCATAAAACTTCTTCAATCCATAGGTGGCAACCAGCATGACCAGACCGTATCCACCGTCTCCGATCAGCAATGCAAAAAAAATACTGAAAAATATCACAAAGAGGGGATTTACGTCGTAATCCCAATAACCGGGGGTAAGCCCGATGAAATTCATAACCGGACAGAAAGTTTTTGCCCATGCCGCATGCTTCATAAGGGTGGGAACCGGGTCATCATGGGAAGGATCTTCTATCAATATCGCCCATTGTTCTTTTCCGGCCATTGTTAAAAGGCTCTCCATCTCAAAAACGGGACAAAAGCCCGTTAAATAGGAAATATCCCCATCCCTCCCCATTCCCTCCCTTGCCTTTTCATAGTTGAGCATATCCTCAAGCTGTTCCTCGGTAGCTTTAAGGGCGGCAACCTTGCTGAAAAGTTTATTCAACCCCTGTTTAGTAGAAAAATATCGCTCCCTTTTCTCCTTTAGCAACCCTTCAATTTCGGTGAGACTGCGGGATGGAATCTCCACCTCATGAAAGGGGATTCTTGCGGTATCCCGGCAAGAAAAAAAAACCAGGAAAAGCGTTTTACCCTTGCGGGAGATAATATGAAAGGCTAAATCGTCCGGGATGTTTTTCAGTTTTTTCTTCTGACATTGAAAAAATCTGATGCTGACTCCTCTTTGTTTCAAGGAGCTAATCTCGTGGGGATCGAACTCCCCCCACCCCTCAACCCTACCCTTTTCTTCCTCAAGCCGTTTAACAGCTTCCTTAAGATTGGTTATTTCCTTGTCATGGTCCAGTATCTTTTTCGCAAGAGCGATTCCATCTTCCCTGTCAACCTCACTGGTCCCTTTTCCAATAAAACTTTCGGGAACCAAAGTAAAAGACTTTTTTACCAGTGATATTTTTTCTTTTATTTTTTCGATCTTCCCGTTTTCGACAGGACCACAGGGTTGTAAATGAACTATTCCCATCTTGCTCAAGGTGCTCAAAACCTCCTCCCGTGAGGATGACTTAACGATTATCGATACTTTTTTCATTTTAACAATCATTTTACCCTGCTTTTTGTATCTTCTTTTTGGCTATCCTGGCCCACCCTATTTCCTGGGCCTGTTGATCCCCAAGGTATATGGAAATTCGCCTGACCGCCTCTTTCGCCCCCGGGATCTTAATCTGTTCGAAGAGGTTTACCCGTTGAGAGGTAACTTGCAACTCTTTTATTAAGCATAGCTTTTGATATTTAAGCGCCGTTTGTTTTGCCCGGAGGAAAAGCAATGTGCGAAGGAGATCAAGCGCCCGATCCACCCAGAGGGGATAGAGAAACAGATCATATTGTTTTGTATCAATATGGGCATTGATAAAAATGGGAATATCCACCCCGGCAATATTACCTCTTTCTGTTTCTATATTGATCAATTTTATCAAATGGGAAATTTCCACTTCTTCACCGAGGAGCCCGACCCAGGGAGTAATATCATCCCACAGCCCATTGAATTCCCCATCTATTTTTTTAAGCTCCGTATCAATCCTCCCGATCTCTTTCCGGAGTTGTTGTTTCTTGATAAAAAGGATGGGAAGATAACGATTATAGCGCTTCAGGCTGTCTTTTTCTTTTTTCAGTTGAGTCTTGGTAAGTTTGATCTTCTCCATGACACAAAATCATTTCCTTTGGCCAAAATTTATTAACCAATTCCGTCCTGAGCCCCGTTTCTTCCCGTTCAAAGCATTCGGCAAGGATACCCCAGCCTCGATCCAGGGCATCCTTGAGGGGCATGTTCACAGAAAGGTCCATCAAGTCCCTTTCAAAAAGGTTCCCATATTTCAATAGCTTATTATCCCAGGAAGACATCCGAAAGCCCATCGCCTTCTTTTCCTTGGTATCCTGATAAAAGGCGTAGAGCTGAACCATTGTATCCATCAAAGATCGATGATCTTCTCGAGTATTTTCATTTACAAACTGTTTTAGTCGACTCAATGACCCAAAGGGCTCAATTCTTTTGTTAGTCAGGTAGTACTGTCCTTCTGTGATGTAACCGGTATTGTCGGGAACCGGATGGGTTATGTCATCTCCCGGCATGGTGGTTACGGAAAGGATAGTGACTGATCCAAAATCCTCAAAATCCACTGCTTTTTCATATCTGGAGGCCAATTGACTGTAAAGATCGCCCGGATAGCCTCGATTGGAAGGAACATGCTCCATTATAATGGCGATCTCTTTTAAGGCATCACAAAAATTTTTCATATCGGTCAATAAAACCAAAACTCTTTCTCCGTTTAAGGCGAACCTTTCTGCAACCGCCAAAGAAAGATCGGGGACCATCAGACATTCTACCACCGGATCCGCGGCAGTATGAATAAAAAGAACTGAACGGCTAAGCGCCCCGTCCCTTTCAAGAGTATTTTTCAAAAAAAGATAATCGTCGTATCTGAGCCCCATCCCCCCCAGGATGGTAATGTCCACTTTTGCCTGGAGAGCCACCCGGACCAAAAGCTCGTTATAAGGCTCCCCGGGAGTTGTAAATATTGATATCTTCTGGGATTCCACCAGTGAATTGAACATATCAATCATGGGAATACCGGTATGGATCATCCGAGACGGTATGATGCGTTTTACCGGGTTTACGGTGGAACCACTCACTTGGATGAGATTTTCATTAAGAGAAGGTCTTCCGTCCCGGGGCCTGCCTGTACCGTCAAATACCCTCCCCAGCAGGTTTTTGGAAAAATGGACTCGCATTTCGTGTCCTAAAAAAGTTACCTTGTCCCCAGTAGAAATTCCGATGCTTCCGGAAAAAACCTGAAGATAGACACGCTCTTCCTCGATTCGAATAATTTCTGCAAAAGAATCACCGCGTTCGGACGAAACAAGGGCAAGTTCCCCGTATTTGACTCCCGGAGCCAAAACCATGATCACATTTCCCGAGATTTGGATGATCTTATCTGATATCCTTCTCATCTTCTTCCTTTTGTATTGTCAGTGATCCATTGCCCGTGGCCTTCATACTTGTCGATCTCCTGAAATGGGAGTCCAGATCCGATTCCACCAGAACCGATCGTAAACTAGTTTTTCCCACCTGGGAAGTATCTCCTTGGTGTTCAACCACAATATCCTTAATTCTCCGCTCATTTTCATGAAATTCAACCGAACCCTCGCTTGAACTATTATAATCAAGAAAAATTTGGCGAAGTTTACCAAAATAGGTTCGTGCCTCTTCTTTATTTTTAACGCTCAGAGGGGTATCGAGGATATCCATAAGCAGCGAAAAAACCTTTATCTGTCGTTCGGATGAAGTAGCGGAATCCACCCTGTCAAAGGCATTTTGCTGCAGATAAACACTATCAATAAAATTTCCCTGCAAATACAAAAGATAATCATCCAGGGAGATTCCCTCTTCTCCCACCACCTTCATCATCTGATCAATCTCATTTGCACGGGAGATTAATTTGAGAATCCGGTTCCTGGTATCGATATCAATAATCCCCCGGTAATTTGACCAGCTTTCCAGCGGATCAATGGCAGGATAGCGCCTTGCATCAGACCGCTCCCTCGATAAACCGTGAAATGCCCCTACTACTTTCAAAGTAGCCTGAGTAACCGGCTCCTCAAAATTGCCCCCCGCCGGGCTGACCGTCCCGCAGATGGTAACGGAACCCATAGTTCCATCTTTAAGACTCACCAACCCCGCTCGTTCATAAAGGTTGGCCACTATGGACTCCAGATAGGCTGGAAAGGCCTCCTCACCAGGTATTTCTTCCAATCTTCCCGATCTCTCCCTCATTGCCTGGGCCCATCTTGAAGTGGAATCGGCCAGTAAAAGAACATGGAGCCCCATCTGTCGGTAATACTCCCCGAGGGTTACTGCCGTGTACACCGAAGACTCCCGGGCCGCAAGCGGCATGGAGCTTGTATTGCAGATAATAATTGTCCTTTCCATTAAAGATTTTCCGGTAACGGGATCGGTAACCCGGGGAAATTCCCTGATCGTCTCCACCACTTCCCCGGCCCGCTCCCCGCAGGCTGCAATAATTACTACATTCACCTCGGCATTACGGCTGGTTATCTGCTGAAGCACTGTTTTGCCTGCCCCGAAAGGACCGGGGATGCAATAGGTTCCTCCCTTTGCCACCGGGAAAAAGGTGTCAATGATCCTGATCCTGGTTATGAGGGGTTCAACAGGATCCAAACGTTCCCGGTATAAAGAAACCGGTATCTTTATGGGCCACTGGAAACTCATGGATAAGGGGATTCGACCGCCTCTTCCATCTTTTAAGAGGGCAATTTGCTCATTTTTTCGGTAGGTTCCCGGTTCGGCGATATCAATAACCTGATACCTGCCCGAGAGATAAAAAGGAACCATAATCTTGTGGATGAATATACTCTCGGGAACCGTCCCGATGATATCAGCCGCCTCTACCGAATCACCGGGTCTAACCCGAGGAGTAAAAATCCATCGGACATCGTCCGGTAAGGCAGTCAGGTAGGTACCCCTGGGAAGAAAGAATCCCCCTTTTTCCACCAGTTCATTAAGGGGGTTTTGGAGTCCGTCAAAAACCCTGCCCAGAAGCCCCGGCCCCAGTTCCACCGATAATAATTCATCGGTAAACTCCACAAGATCCCCTCTCTTGAGACCGCGGGTCTCCTCGAAGACCTGAAGATCAGCCTTATCTCCCATGATCCGGATGACCTCTGATTTCAAACGACATCCTTTAAGAACGGCATACCCCACCTCATTCTGTTTAAGGGTGCCTTTGAACTGAACGGTAATCATATTTTTGTCTATACCAACGATCATACCCCAACGTTTTTTTTTATGATTCTCCGAGTTAGAATCTAATTTCATCTGCACTCGCCTGGTTTAAAATTATCTTCAACTTTTCCCGTCCCTTTTCAGTATTAAAATTTGATTTTTTCGCCATTATCTTAAGTTTTAGAAAGTAGATCACCAATCTCGTCAGGGTAAAATATTGATCCCTTTCCATTTCCTCGAGAAATTTCAATCGAGCCCGATTGAGCATTTCTTCGGCAGCTAAAGGAGATTTCACTTCAAAAATTTCCTGGGCCAGCCGATAAAGAGACCTTTCAGGGTCGCTGCCCCTGATATAGATGTCGGCATCCACAGCCAATTTTGCCGCCCTCAATTTCACCAGCTCATTTCTTATGCTTCTCTCCCATTTATTCCAATTTCTTATTACTAAAAGAGAATCTTTTTCGCATTGATCGGGGAAAAGGGTAACAGATTGAAGGGTGACAAAATCAGTCTTGGTAAGTTCTACCTGACATAAGCTAAGAAAATCTTCTTGGCGAATGGGGCAGGGTTTATCGTAAGATAAGTAAGGCAGCGAGGTGACGGTATAATAATATTGTCTTTTCATCCCCGTTCCCCGGTTTTTTCCTCTAAACCGATCAGACTTAGAATATCCGGCTTTAGATATGAACTCAAAAGATCAGTGATACCCTCATCAGTGAGATCATAGTAAAAATGCCCTCCCCTCATCCCGATATGAAACCCCGCCTTAATGTTTAAACCGGTCTTAATATCTATGCCGTTTTTAATCTTCTCCTGAAGTTTTGAGAGAAAACAATCAATAAGATAACGTCGGTCAACTTCATTTAATACTATTTCCAGATCTAACTCTCCATCTTTGTCTCTTTGCCATCCCTCGATGATTTTGTATAATATCTTCTCCAGAGTTTCCGGCGATAATACTTTTTGACATTCCCGCTTGATTAGGGCATCAAAGATATTTAATAGGGAATTTCGAATACCCAGAACGACATCCCGTCCAGACTGTTGGAGTGTTGCCCTGGTGATCTGCTCCATATGTTCTACCTTCTCTTTTGCATCCTTTACAATCAACTCCGCTTTTTGCCTCGAAGCCGTTACTATTTCGGATGCTTTTCTCTCTGCTCCCTCAATTATTTGAGAAGACTTTCTGTTTGCCTCCTCAATCCCGTCGGTTTTAATCTTTTGGATAAGACCATCAAGATCCGTTTTTGCAGTTTTTTCTATATTCATCTCGGTTAATCTTTAAATTATTTTTACTTGAATAAGTCAGGGAAACATTCTGCAAACCCAACCCTGTTCCCCTGCAATCCCTTTTTATTGTATTTACCTGATCAAAAAAACCGCCTTTCGTATTATCCCACGTCTAATTCTTTACACCGGTTAGCGCCGGCCGTACCAACATAATCGGCCTGGAGGAACCCTCTATAATTTTGGAAGCAACACTACCATAGGCCCATTTGGTAATACCGGAAAACCCGTGGGTTGCCAGGGCAATGAGATTAACGGAGTTATCCTCAACATATTGGAGGATGGTATGAGCAGGCCTTCCCGTTAATGTTACCGAATGAACGTTCATTCCCTTTTTTTTAAAAATTTTTTCACTTCTTTCCAAATAGTGCCTCGCCTTTTGTTCCATCTCAATCGCCAACTCTTTTTCGTAACTCTTCCAATCAAACCCACCTGCATGGATGGTAAGACGAGGAATCTTGATCGGCTCAACAACCCTTAGTAAAAATATATCGTTGTATATCCCTTCGGCCAGGTTCTCCACGTAAGGAATGATACTTTCGGCAAATTGCGAGCCGTCCAGGAGTAAAAGAATTTTCCGTTGCTCTTTTGGGACCGTTACCGTTTCTAACCCGCTTGAATTAATCATAATTATCGGAATAGTTGACTTTTGCAGGACCTTTCTTGCAACATTTCCTAAATTCCAGACACTGGGTCCGGTGTGCCCGTGAGTGGAAATAATGATTAAGCCGATGTCGTTTGTCTCGCTAAAATCCAGAATCTCAATGGCTGGATCACCCTGAATAACCATCGGGCTTGCTTTTACACCTAACTCCTGAAATTCATTGGCTCTTTTTTCCAAATATGCCCTGAGGGGCCGTTCAAAATAATCCCCCTTACCTGCAATAGTGAATAGAATAACCTCACTCTTAAGTTTTTCGGCCAGCTCCTTAACGTAAGGGAGCACTCCTTCCGCCAATTCTGAACCATCCAGAGGAACCAGTATCCTCTCGTACATATTTTACCTCCTCCCAACTCCTTATTTGGCG